>DBYF01000016.1 GCA_002310155.1 Mageeibacillus sp. UBA1193
AGTCCGCCGGAGTTCTTTCTGTCGAGATCCCAGGAAGAACCTGTTCCCAGGTGGTCCATGAGGGACTTATACTTCGTGTAAGTGTGGATACCGATATTCTTGATTCCGGAGTTCACCATATTCGACAGCATATAGTCGATGATACGGTATCTTCCTCCAAAAGGAATCGCGGAGAGAGCTCTCGGCTTTGAAAGCTCGCCGAGCGTAATCTTCTTATTATCACCAAGGATCAAACCCATTGCATCAATAAACATTCTTTATTCCTCCCAACTTCCGATCATACCCGAAAGACTTCTTCGATGACACTGTCTTTCGCTGATACACGAATATCTTTGTCCACCTGGCAATTGGCGGGGATCACGGCACCATCCTTGATCTTCAGGCCACCCTCGATGACAACGATACCTTCCTGGCAGATCTTCTCATTCAGATACGGGCTCTTACCCTTGACGTCAGAACCGGCCTTTACGTTCTCACCAATGATCGTGCCGGAAGCAACGATACAGCGGTTAAGATGAGCACCGGCTTTTACTGTTACACCCGGGAAAAGTACACAGTCCTTAACGACCGCGCCCTTCTCTACGGTAACGGAGTTGGAAAGTACGGAGTGCTGGACAGATCCGAAGATCTGGCAGCCATCGGTCAGCGCAGAACCTCTTACCTCAGCGCCATCGCCCAGGAACTGGGAAGGCTTGACCGGGTTTCTGCTGTAGATTCTCCAGGAACGGTCGATGAGATTGATCTCATGCGGACGGTCCAGGATATCCATATTGGATTCCCACAGAGAGGAGATCGTTCCAACATCCTTCCAGTAACCGGAGAAGCGGTATGCGCAGAGCTTGCTTCCCTGCTCGAGGAGCATCGGAACGATGTTCTTACCGAAGTCATTGTTCGACTTAGGATCTTCTTCGTCCTTGACGAGTGCTTTTCTAAGAACTTCCCAGGTAAAGATATAAACACCCATGGAAGCGAGGTTGCTCTCAGGCTTTGCAGGTTTCTCAACAAACTCCGTGATCACATCGGTTCCCTCTTTGGTATTGAGGATACCGAAACGGGAAGCCTCTTCCCACGGAACTTCGAGTACTGCAAGTGTCGCGTCAGCTTCATTCTCGATATGCTGTCGGAGCATCTCGGCGTAGTTCATCTTATAGATGTGGTCACCGGAGAGGATCAGCACGTACTTCGGTTCGCAGTCATCAATAAAATCACGGTTCTGGTAGATCGCGTTCGCTGTGCCCTTATACCAGTCACTCTTTCCTGTCTTCTGAAAAGGCGGAAGGATAAAAGCACCACCGTTGTTACGGTCGAGATCCCACGGATGACCGTTTCCGATGTAAGTATTCAGCGCCAGAGGCTGATACTGTGTCAGTACACCAACTGTTTCAATTCCTGAGTTTGCGCAATTGGAGAGCGGGAAATCGATGATACGATATCGGCTTCCGAATGGAACGGCCGGCTTAGCAATATTCTTTGTCAGCACGCCCAGTCTGGAACCTTGTCCACCTGCCAAAATCATTGCGACTACTTGCGCTTTCGCCATAATGAGAACCTCCGTTTATATAATCTCTATTTTTTCTTCGTTGTTTTCGTTGTCTTAGAGGACTTAGCAGCAGTTGTCTTCTTTGCAGAAGATGCGGCCTTGGTACTCTTCGCAGCTGTGGTCTTCGTGGACTTAGCGGGAGCCTTGGTGCTCTTGGCGGAAGCCTTCGTAGACTTCGCTGTCTTTGCTGCCGGCTTCTCTGCCGCTTTCTTCGCAGAAGACGGTTTTACTCTCTGGAAGTAGATACCACCGAGCGGCGGAAGGTTCACGGAGATATGGCACGGCTTACCGTTCCATCCCTCTTCGACAGCCTTGAATGTACCCTTGCTGTCGGTGCCGTCCGGATAACCGGATCCGCCGTACTTCATGTCATCTGTATTCATCAGGATCTTATATCTGCCGCTCTCGGTCACGCCGATGTTGTAGTTCTCCAGCGGGACCGGAACCATGTTGAGTGCCACGTAGATATCTTCCTGATTGGCCACGCCCTTACGCTTGAAAACAAATACATTGTTCTTGACGTCAGAAGCATCGACCCATTCAAAACCGCCCCAGGAATGATCGTCCTGCCAGAACTGCGGATTCTTGATGTAGAAATGATTGAGGTCAGCCACATAATCCTGAAGGAGTTTATGGGATTCATACTGGAGCATGAACCACTCGAGCTGCTCATAGAATCTCCACTCGATAAACTGACCGAACTCGGCGCCCATGAAGTTAAGCTTCGCACCCGGATGCGCCATCATGTACATGAACATCAGTCGGAGGTTTGCGAACTTTCTCCATGTATCGCCCGGCATCTTGTCGATCAGACTCTTCTTCCCGTGAACGACTTCGTCATGGGAAAGGCTCAGGATAAAGTTCTCCGAGAAAGCATACATCATGGAGAAACAGAACTGGTCGTGATGCCATTCTCTCGCATAGGAATCTGTCTGGAAATAATCCAGTGTATCGTGCATCCAGCCCATGTTCCACTTATGTGTGAATCCGAGACCACCGTCCGATACCGGATGGGAAACCTTCGGCCATGCGGTGGACTCTTCTGCGATCATCATGACGTACGGATAATTCTCCGACATGATCGTATTGAGATTGCGGATAAAATCGATCGCCTCAAGGTTATCGGTTCCGCCATAGATATTCGGGATATATTCAGTCCTGCCGTAATCTCTGTAGAGCATACTGGAAACAGCGTCCATACGGATACCGTCGAGGTGGAACTCCTCGATCCAGAAAACGGCATTACTGATCAGGAAGGACTGTACTTCTGCTTTCGCATAGTCAAATACGAATGTGCCCCATTCCTTGTGTTCACCGATACGCGGGTCCTTATACTCATAGCAGGCTGATCCGTCAAAACGGACAAGGCCTTCCTGATTCTTCGGGAAGTGTGCCGGAACCCAGTCGAGGATAATGGAGATACCATTCTTATGCAGATGGTCAACAAAGAACTTAAAGTCAGCAGGTGTTCCGAAACGGCTGGTAACAGCGTAATAGCAGATTACCTGATAGCCCCAGGAATCATCGAGCGGATGCTCGAGAACCGGCATAAGTTCTACATGGGTGTAACCCATTTTCTTACAGTACTTCGCAAGATCTTTCGCGATTTCTCTGTAGTTCATGAAGTTCCCGTCTTCATGACGTTTCCACGAACCAAGGTGTACCTCATAGATGGAGATCGGGCGCGGATCGCAGGCATGACCACGCTTACTTGTGAATGCCTCATCATGCCATGTATAGTCATTCGGATCATAAAGGATCGAAGCATCAGCAGGTCTCGTCTCACAGTGTCTGGCATACGGATCGACCTTATTGACTTCGACTCCATCCGCACCATATACGTGGTATTTATATCTGTCCCACTGCTTCGCTCCGGCGATATAACCTTCCCAGATACCCGAGTCGCCGATCTTATAGAGATAGTACGCTTCGGGGTTCCAGTCGTTAAAGTCACCTACGACACTGACAGCCTTCGCATTCGGCGCCCAGACACGGAAAAGGAAGCCCTTCTCACCGTCCGGTTTCGTATAGGGTCTGGAACCGAGATAGTTATAACTCTTGTAGTCCTTTCCCGTATTGAAAAGATACGCTTGATCCATGTAATATCTCCTACTCGCATGGGCATAAGAGCCCACATTTCTTCATTTCATATATTATAAATCAAGCTTGAGAAAGTTTCTAGCATAATTAACAAAAGAGAGCCGATTTCTCGGCTCTCTTTTATAACATGTCACAATTCTTTCCCTTAAAATCAACTAATATAGGGATTTGTTAAAATTTTGTTAACTCCTCAATCGGTTAAGCTCAAACTCACTGTTTAGCGAACTCTGCGCCCTTATCGAATGCATTGAGGTTGTTCGGGATCATGTGATGTCTTCTCTCCGGAAGAACGTCGTAGAGTGCTTTTTCAAAGGAATCTCTGGTAAAAGCACCGGTCGCCGCGGATACGCATCCGAGAAGAACGATGGTCGCGTAAGCCATGGAACCGAGTTCAGAAGCGATCTCGGAAGAGTTGATCGGGATGAAGCGGATATCTGTACGCTTCGGAGCAACCTTAACAAGCGAAGAGTCAATGATGATGATTCCGCCCGGCTTCAGAGTATCTTCGAACTTCTCGAGAGACGGCTGGTTCAGTGCGATAAGAACATCCGGCTCATTGATAACAGGAGATCCGATCGGCTCATCGGAGATAACAACGGAGCAGTTAGCTGTACCGCCACGCATTTCCGGACCGTAGGACGGGAACCAGGAAACCTCTTTACCCTCGATCAGAGCAGACTCTGCAGCCATCTTACCAGCGGAAAGAACGCCCTGGCCACCGAATCCGGCAAGAATAATAGAAAAATCGATCATATCATTACACCTCCAGATCCTTGCCCTTGAAGACGCCCAGCGGATACTGCGGAACCATCTTCTCTTTGCACCACTCCAGAGCTTCGATCGGCTCTTTGCCCCAGTTAGTCGGGCATGTGGAGAGGAACTCGACCATCGCGAAACCGAGGCCTGCCTGCTGAACGCGGAATGCCTTTGCGATCGCCTTCTTAGCTTCCTGAATGTGCTTGTAGTCAAAGAGTGCTACACGCTCGATGTAAACCGCACCGGTAAGTGTGGAGAGCATCTCACTGACGTTGATCGGATAACCACGTGTCTCAGCGTCACGACCCAGCGGAGAGGTTGTTGTAACCTGACCGAGAAGTGTGGTCGGAGCCATCTGACCGGAAGTCATACCGTAAACAGCGTTGTTTACGAAGAATGTGCAGATCTTCTCACCACGTGCTGCGGCATGAACGATCTCTGCAGTACCGATGGAAGCGAGGTCACCGTCACCCTGATAAGTGAAGACCATTTCTTCCGGCTTGCAGCGCTTGATACCTGTAGCTACGGCCGGAGCACGACCATGAGCTGCCTGTACCATATCGCAGGAAAAATAATCATAGTTGTTATATGTGCATCCTACAGATGCGACACCGATGGTCTTGTCGAGGATATCCATCTCCTCCATTACTTCCGCGATCAGGCGGTGAATGATACCGTGCATGCAACCCGGGCAGTAATGGAACGGCTTATCTGTCAGACCTTTTGTTTTCTGAAATACAACTGCCATCTTACATCTCCCCCTTATGAATCTTTACGATCTCATCCAGGATCTCTTTCTGGGTCGGCAGGTTACCACCCATACGACCGTGGAAATAGACCGGCTTCTTGCCGTTAACAGCAAGACGAACGTCTTCGATCATCTGACCGGAAGAAAGCTCAACATCGAGGAAGCCCTTAACGCTCGGCATATCAGCAACCTTAGCGATCTCCTTGGTCGGGAAAGGCCACAGTGTGATCGGACGGACCATGCCGACCTTGATGCCCAGCTCAGCAGCCTGACGGATAACGTTCTTACAGATACGGGAGCATGTGCCGTAAGCTGTGATAACAACTTCAGCATCCTCGCAGTTCATAGTCTCAACGAGAACTTCCTTCTCTTCTACCTCACGGTACTTCGCCTGAAGCTCTCTGTTCTTAGCCTCGAGGTCATCCGGATCGATGTAGATGGAAGTGATGGTATTGTGCTTCGCACGGCCATGCATACCTGTGGTTGCCCAAGGCTTAGCGATCTCTTCTGTATCTTCCTTCTCCTTGAAAGCAACAGGCTCCATCATCTGACCGATGGTACCGTCACCGAGGATCATAACGAGCATTCTGTACTTATCTGCAAGATCAAAAGCCTTAACTGTCAGCTCATAGAGTTCCTGTACGGAAGCCGGAGCAATAACAAGGTTCTTGTAGTCACCATGTCCGCCGCCCTTTGTAGCCTGGAAGTAATCGCTCTGAGACGGGAGGATACCACCGAGACCCGGACCACCACGCATGATGTTAACGCAGACTGCCGGAAGCTCAGCGCCGGCAATATAGGAAATACCTTCCTGCTTCAGGGAGATTCCCGGAGAAGAGGAAGAAGTGAGTACTCTCTCACCTGTTGCTGCCGCACCGTAAACCATGTTGATCGCGGCAACCTCACTCTCGGCCTGTACGAATGTACCGCCGTGCTTAACCATCTCACGAGCCATGTAGTGCATGACTTCAGTCTGAGGTGTGATCGGGTAACCGAAATAATGACGGCATCCTGCACGGATCGCCGCTTCTGCGATTACCTCATTACCTTTCATCAATACTCTTTTTGCCATGTCTCCACCTTACCTTTCTACCGTGATCACAGAATCCGGGCACTGGGTAGCGCAGAAAGCGCATCCGACGCACTGGGAAAGATCGGTACAGGAAGCAGGATGATAGCCTTTGCTGTTCAGACGCTCTTTATCGAGCACGAGGATCTTCTTCGGGCAAGCATATACACACAAGCCGCAGCCCTTACACAGATCTTCTTGAAAAGATACTTTAGCCATATGTTCCTCCTGATATTTTATTGCGTATTATGTATTATAGCCTTTCGCACATATAAATCAACATGGCAAAAGGCTAGGAAACTGAACGTTTTGCACTATTCCCAACTTATTCTCTGAAGATTGCAGTTCTATTGTTCAAATGGTACACTCAAAAATATTGGAGGGTTGGAATAATGGATAATTTGAAGGGGTATAGCTGTCCTAAATGCGCTTCTGCGCTTTCTCTGGATAACGAAAACAAAGAATACTATTGTCTTTCGTGCGGAGCGCGCTTTCCGCATACGTATTTCGCGTCCACAAACACGCTCAAAGAAGCACGTCTTCTCATGCAGGCCGGTCAATTCAAAGATGCGGAGGGCATAATCCAGAATGTCCTGTCGGAAGAACCGGACAGTTTCGAAGCGCACCGTCTTCGTGTCCTGTGCAAGATGAAGTGGAAGAACATGCAGCCCCTTACCACAAATAAACCTCTCCATGGTGCGCACGAACCGGAAGTAACCAAAGCTATTCAGGAAGCATATAATGCCGTTCCTTCGGATAAGAAGCCGTACTTTCAGATGCTGCAGGAGCTCATCGATATTGAACCCGAATACGAGGCCAGACTTGCCGAAAAAAATAATATCGACAAGATCATTTTTGAGAAAAGAACGGACCTGATCGGTCTCCATCACAACCAGACTATTGTGACTACGACAGTCGTTCTGATCACGATCATCACTATGAGCGCATCTCTGCTCGGAAATCTAGCACATGAAACAAAAGGTATGCTGATGGTATTGATCGTCGGATACATATTCACCTTTATCGTCTGGCTGATCATGACCATTTCAGTACATGTTGCCAGAGGACCATTACGAGAAGAGATAAGTAAACTGGAAGAAGAAAACAAGATCATTACTGGAAGATTCAACGAAGTTGACGCAAAAGTCAAATCATACAAAGAAGGTATTTCGGCGATGGATCCGGATATCAAGTGAAGGAGAACCTGAAATGAGCGAACAGATCAAACGTTGTACGAAGTGCTATGGCGATCTTGAATTCATAGAATCAGATAAAGTCTACAAGTGCCGTTTCTGCGGAACTATCTTCAATGATCCGGAAAAAGTACTCAAGGACGATCTTTTCCAGAAGGCAGAATCACTGATGCTTTCAGATCATTATTCTGAAGCAGACTGCATTCTGTGCCTCATTCTCAGCAAGGATCCTTCGAACCGGGAAGCACTTCTCGACCGTATCCTGTGCACTGCAAGGCTGCCCAGACTGGAAGCCATGTCCGAGGCCGACAGGCTTCTTCCTGTAAGAGAGATCAATGTCTCAAAACGGATCGATGAGACGCTCGAAGCCTGCAAATCAGAAGACAAGCATTTCTTCGAACTTATACAAATTTTCTTCGGACATGTCAGCGAATTGAAGAAACTTTATACCCGATCAAGAAGTCTTCAGCATCAGAAAGATAATATCAGCAGCACACTCGATATGATGCACATCAATGATAGAGCAAGAGTTACCCTGTACGAACTCGATTACAAAGAAGAGAATAATACATGCAGACAATTCTATCGGAATAAGAAGCAATCAACAGTTCTCGATGCTAAAATAGCAAACCTTCTCGGCATCATCAGAAACAGCTACTTAGAGATATCGATGCTGCATGAAACAACATGAATTACATAAGAAAGACCGCCGGATAAATTCCGACGGTCTTTTTTCATTCAACTATTTGGCAAGAAGATTGGTGATCAAGCTTCCTTCTTGAGGAGATCGCGGATCTCTGTGAGAAGAGCGATATCTGCAGGTGTCTCTTCTTCTTTCTTCTCTTCTTCTTCCTTCTTAGCGAGCTTATCCTTAGCCTTGTTCATGACACGGATAACGATGAAGATAACGAAAGCGATGATGATGAACTGGATGATCGCGTTGATCAGGACACCGTAACCGATTGCTACTTCACCTTCCAGAACGCCTTCAGCATTCAGAGTACCTTCCTTAAGAACGTACTTCATGTTCGCGAAGTCAACGCCGGATGTCAGCATACCGATGCAAGGCATGATGATGTTATCGACAAGTGCAGTTACGATCTTACCAAAAGCAGCACCGATAACTACCGCGGTTGCCAGGTCGATAACGTTTCCTCTCATAAGAAAAGCTTTAAAATCTTTCCACATAAAACAACCCTCCGTAAGTTTTATTTTGTATCTTCACTATATTCCAATTGGAACTATTTGTGAACTACTTATTCTTCTCCTTTTTACTCTTCTTCTTTTTCTTATCTTTCTTCTTCTCTTTTTCCTTATCGTCCTTCACGGAGACGAGGCTTCGGAGACTCGCGATCATAGTGAAAATGCTCTCTTCATTAATGTTGTAAAAGCACTCGCGCCCTACTTTATTCGCGTGAACGATCTTCTCAGATACCAGAAGCTGCATGTGATGCGAGAGCGTCGGCTGTGAGATCTTCAGATGCTCAAGGATATCCTTTGCACGAAGTTTCTTACCTTCAGAAAGGATCGAAAGGATCTGCATCCTGGTAGGATCACTTAACACTTCAAAGCATGAGTTGACGTTTTCCAAAGCGCTTACCCCCTGTTATGCGATCAGCTGTCCCTTAAGTGCCTCTTCAAAATCGGAAAGGTTGGCGCATGCCACAACTTCCGTATTATCTTCAAGAAGAATATCCTCATCCTCCTTAACGAGCAGTGTCATCGGGACACCGAGTTTTCTAAGAAGCAGTAACTGATACTCTTTGCTCGGCTGGTTTGCGAGATACTTGCTGAGCATGCGAAGGATCTGCTTCGCGTCCTCCAGATAGATACCGGAAAGGCGCATCAGATGATCGATGACATATACACCGAAGACATCGTCGAACTTCATATTCTTCTTGTCCGGGAATACAGAAGTGAAGACTGTCATCGAGATCTTCGATACAAGATTCAGTTTTACGAAATCATCCACGGGGATCAGGAAGCTCTTCACATTCGGTGAGAAGATCTCCTGGAGCTGTTCTGCTGTGAGTTCGCCCTTCAGATCCTGGATACGCTCGATACGTGCAAGTACCCGGTCTCTCGGAAGAAATGTCTCCTGTCCGGTCTTGGTCGCCTTATGAATAAACCAGCTTTCCGGGATCAGATTCATTCTCTTCCAGCGGTACAGAGTTCCATAGGAAATACGTGCCACACGCAGAAGCTGCTTCTTCGAAATCAATTCTTCATTCTCAAACATGGCGTTTCACCTCACATAAGAATAGCTGTGGACGTCCTACGATACATCCACAGCTATCATTTTAGTGAAACAATGTTACAACTTCTAAACAGGCATATAGCAATTCCACTTCCTTTTTATCTCAAGGAATGGCATCCTATGCCACTGTTTATCAGAGGAAAGGAATGATCTTGCCGAGCTCGTCGATCACATCATAAGCCGTTCCGTTGATGACCGCATCAAAGAGGTCCGGAGCAAAGAAATGGCAGACAATGATCAGGGAAAGAACGATACAGATAAGGATGATCTGCCAGATGAGAGCAGCCTTAGCGAAGTTCTTACGGCTCTTATTCTTCTTGCCGGATGCAGCGAAGATGATCGCAAAGATCAGACCGAGTACCGGGATCGCGAAGAGCAGCATCAGCCAGAAAGCGGTACCTGTCTTGAGGATCTTCTGTTCAGATGCAGAATCTGTTGTTTCAGAAGGAACAGATACATTAGGTGTTACGACCGGAGCCGGAACAGTTTCCGGAGTCAGAGAGATCGGCGCCGGAATCGGAGCTGCTGCCGGTGCCGGAGAAAGCTGCGGTGCAGGTGCAAGTACAGGAGCCGGTGCAGGCTGCTGGAATTCAGGGACAGCATTCTCGATCGGAGCGACCTCAGGCATATCCATCGGGAAATCAGAAGAGACATCGATTACAGGTTCAGACTGTTTCGGTACTGCAATCGGCGCACCCGGATCAAAAGATGCACTCGGCATATCGGAAGCAAGATCATCACTTACAGCAGGAATTACTTCACTCTCAACCGGGAGCTCTTCCTTCACTTCAGAAACAACTTCTTCTGCTTTGTTAGCAAGATCCAGCAAAGGAGTACCGCAGGAAGAACAGAACTTGGTTCCATCCGGTAACTCTGCCTGACAATTAGGACAAATCATATTCGAAACCCTCCTGATCAATAAATGCAATTCATTTGCCGGCAACATATAATCCGTCCGGCACAATACATCTAAATAATTATATCATGATTTCTTTCTATTTGTTCAGAAAAACTTAGTCAAATCAGACAGGGATCTTCGCGACGATGATCTGCCCCGGCTGAAGTGTATATCTTCTTTCATTTCCATTCAGGAAATTCTTTGTGGATGCCAGCGCGATCTGCTCACCTTCAACGGAATATCGGGTCACGGAGACATTCTTGATCGAAGTATGCGATTCGATCAGGAACTGCTGCTGTTCTTTCGTAGGATTGGTCACGATGAGATAGACATATCCGTCCGCAGAATATGCATAGGAGCGCAGCCCGATCGTATAGTTGTCGTCCTTCTTATGTTTCAGAGGCGCTGTCCATACAGTTTCCACGCGCTGTCCCTGTGCCGCGGTATTCATGATGCCGCAGATGCGCATCAGCGTTTCCATATTCGCTGACTTGACTCTTCTGTTCTCAAGCGTATCTCCATCATCTGAGAAAAGATACTCATCTCCGGCATCACCGCAGGTCCTGCTGACCGGAAGGTTGAGCACGACCATCGAAGTGTGATCACCGAGATCCTTGAGAAGGAATTCAACGATATCCGCCGAGCTTAAGGATGTCTCATCATGAACGATCTGATTCTCAGAAACACGAGAGCGTACTACCGAGAATGAGAGGTTACCGATCCACTCACCTGTCGTATCCTGAATGTACGAAGCATTTCTCGGAATCGAGTCGATATAATCGGAGTAGGCTCTGTCGATCAGTGTACTGATGTCAGACACGGACGCGTCCGCCGAACGGTCGGCGCCGGAATTACTTATATCCAGTGTGGAAACGTGATAGTCCGCCGCGGAAGTCATCGTACCGCTTTCATACGTCATACCGTCTACAAAGAACAGTTTATCTCTCAGATCCGGATAATACTTGGAGGTCACGATCAAAGAGATCATATAGTCGACATACGCTCTTCTCTGAAGGTCTGTTTCAAAGAGTCCGTCATGATCCGAAAACTCTACAACGATCTTCTCGAACTGCTTATTCCATGGTACTGCGGTTCCGTTATCTACACGGAGCTTTCCGTAAGTATCCGTAATACCGCCTGCAATATAACCCAGTAGCGTCTCCATCTCCTCGGAACAGAAAGCTGAGTCGATAACGAGCCATGGCTTGGCATTCACCTGCTTCACCAGACGGAGCGTCGACTCCAGGGAAATCACTCCGGTATCCGTGACGTTTCCGGATTTATCAGTAGTAATATGTTCGTTACCGATCATCGGAAGGTTCTCGCTGATCGTTCTTCCAAGTCTTCCAAGCGCAAGGTTCTCGAGGCGCAGGAACTCCGGTTCACTGTCAGCTACAGCGTCAACTACCTGAGATCTGATGCTCTGTTCAGAATACGCTTCTCTCTGCAGACGGACAGCATCCGCGTACATATCTCCGCTTCCATAGAAGCCGATATTCAGGCGGATCTCCATATCATCCTGCTTCATCTTCTCTGCCGGCCATGCGAAAGTAAAATTGTACTCTTTCCAGTTTCCGCTGACACTTGTGAACGTCGTTCCGATCGGTTCAGACAGACCGGAGATCCATACCAGGACCTCTTCTTTCTCCAGGTTTGTCTGTTTCAGCCAGAGACGTGCGTGATAGAACACCTTCTCCTTCATCGGATTGATCTCATCACGGGAAATGACCTGAGAAATAAAGTGTGCTTCCGACGGATCCGCAAGAGTCGAAGAAATCATGACCGACTTGTCACCGGCAAGCTTCGGGGCATCCGAGACGATCCGCACAGTCGTGTCGGAACCGAAAACTTCCCACGCGCCGGATCCTGTGGAGGATACCGACGGGACCTGCGATGACAGGATGCACATATCACCATTCTGGATCTCGACATCGCCGATCGAATGATCGATCGTTACCCGGGTATACATCGAAGCGGAATAGAGATTGCCATCTCTTGAGATCAGGATACTGTCTCCGGAAGAACGGCAGATCGCGTCGATCATGTTATCCTTCTCACCGAAGATCTGATGCCATTTATCCTGGCTTCTGGAAAAAGCGTAAATGAATCCGTTATCAGTCAGCACCCAGATGTCACCACCGGCGAAAACCGAGAGCTGTGTCGGCTGAAGTCCATTCGGAAGGACTGCTTCAGAGCGTTTGAAAGCATACTTGCCGTTTTTTTCATTATATGTTCCGATCGCCACTTTACCTGTACGGTCGATCAATACAAATTCTTCCTCCGAATAATCTGACAGCACCCATGCATCCTCAGCCGAAACCGGGATTTCCTCCGAAGTGAGCTGACGGAAAAGTGTTCCGTTAACCGTAGTACACACATACCCGTCCGAACCGCCGATCAGTACTCTTTTCCCGTCGGAACAGGAAGTCAGAAGGTCACTTTCCGAACTGACGGATGGTGTAACGACACTATTAGTGTCACATACGATGATCCTGCCGCCGTTGCCGCATGCGATCCCCATCTTTCCGAGGATCGTCAGCGCATTTATCTCTCCGGCTTCTTCATTACCATCGCTGATCTTTTCCCATGTTTTTCCATTGGAGGAGAAATAGAAGGCTCCGGTATTCGTGACCGCGAAATAATGAGATCCGGATACAGATACATCCGCAAAAGTACCGTCGCCATCCTCCGGAACAGTTCTTTCCGCGTCGGACGTAACATCCGAGATGATCTCTCCGGTCTGAAGGAGCACCATAGTTTCCGATCCGGAAGAGCGGATCTTCGAGGCATAGAGATCACCCTGCTCCGCACTGTCGACCGGACGCCAGATACCCAGCTGCTCTGTCTGATAATCCAGAATGCCGGCATTCACGACCTGCTTGAGCTGTCCCTCTTCGTCATACGAAAGGATACGAAGCTTTCCGCCCGCAAAACTGCCCGGCAGTAATTCATCATCAGCTTTATTATGGAGATATACAGAATCTCCCTTTGCCTCAGCGACACTGTATACATCCTCTGCCGTATTATTCTCAAACGAAGGATCCCATACCAGGTTCGTAGACGGAAGATATGACAGGTTCACACCCATACCGGACGATACAACTCCGGATATCTCATCTTTCGCCGCGACTTTCGGATAATCGGAAGACATTCTCAGGATACCGAGACTGACAAACAGTGCAACTGCCGCCAGGAAGAAAATGACGAACACAGTGATCGCCGTCAGAAACGGACGTTTGTGCATGCGGTTATCGCGTCTGAAAATCTTTCGGAGAAACTTCATCATACCTGATCCTCCGGAAGCGCCATCGCCAGTTTATCGGTCTTCTCTTCCATTTCAGAAAAGCGCTTCTTCCTGGTCTTTACCAGGTAGACGGTCATTCCGATAAACGGAAGAAGAGCCGCGCACTCAATATAGGAGAGCACCTTGTCTGTCTGGTCAGAGATAGAGAATATAAGATAGATCCCGCTTCCCATGATATTGAAGATAGCATGTGCGAGGATTGACATATCGAGGTTTTTCGTCAGATAGTAGACCATTCCGAGCATCGCGCCGGCAAGGATCGCATATCCGATCTGGATGATCTGGCCGTGCATCGCGCCGAAATAGATGGAACTGCATACGATCGCGGCGACCACATGTTTCAGTTCCAGCATACCTTCCATGACCATTCCACGGAAGATCGTCTCTTCGATAATGGGGATCATAAAGCACGTAGCGAAAACATTCAGATACAGATCCACTTTTGTGGAGCTGGTGGTCTGCATCAGCTCCTCGTATTCATCCAGTGCTTTTTTCACGAAAGAAGAATCTGATTTTTCCACCAGTTTGAAGTAGATCACAGCTACACCCAGCATCGCCAGTGCTGCGATAACAGAATAGATCCAGTCGACGGGCTTTCCCTTCGACATCGGAGGGATCTCCTTCCCCATCGCTTTTTTCATCATGATCCATGTGATCAGGACACCAAGACCGAGGATCCCTTCCAGAAAGTAGATCTTGCCCTCATGTTCCATATAGTCCTCGCCCACGAAAACAGCGACAGAAGTTGCCGCCAGGAAAATGATGGCAAAATAGATAACGATACAAAGTATCGGGAACAGGAAATAGTTCGAAACGATCCGTCTCCGGTTACTCATACGTTTTCCTCATTCTTCGGAGGCATCGGATTCGGGACCACGCTCTTTTTCTTCTTTTCTTTCACGTTCGCGGCATATCTGCGCATAAACACGGTAAATGCCGCCTCAAGTTCACTCTCATTCTTGATGGAGTAGAAATACTGATCGCCGTTCTTCGCATACTCCGTGCGCATGATGACAAGCTCCGGATCGGCATGGTTACCATCGTCCGGCTCATAATTGTACATCACCGCGTACTCGATCTTCTCGATCATGAAAGTATCGATCATGGAAAGATAGTATTCTTTTCCATTACTTGCGTCGCGAATAACAGCAAGCGCATCACCCTCCTTAGGAGAATGATGCGTGAAAAGCGGTTTACGTATGGACTTTGATTTACTCTTCTTCGTCTGAGAAGTCTTCTTCATCGTCGAGCTCAGCCTCCGCGCACAGACGGTCATACTCTTCGTAGATCTCGTCCGCTTCATCTTCGTCCAGACTCATCAGTCCTTCTTCGCCGTCGTCTGTCTTCACTACCTTAGTGATGACCATCTCCGGCTCTTCCTCGTCTGTAGTTACCAGAACACAGTAAGACTGATCCTTATACTCGAAGTCATCTACCAGTGCGAACTGGTATTCTTCGCCACTCTCAGCATCGACCATGGTAATGATCGCTTCATCATCATAGATCTCTTCGATGCCTTCAATCTCGTTTTCATCACAGTTATCACAATCGCGGTTGTCGCAGCTGCGTCCACAATCAAACATCATAATACCGTCCTCCGAATTTACTGTCTTAGCCATATGCCGGCCGATACTTCGACCATATAAAGGTATTATATCATGAATCTTATCTTATTTTCGGGAAATCTCGAGATATTCCTGTAAAATGATCTCCGCCGCCACCTGATCGACGACTTTCTTCTTATTCTTGCCGTTTACACCGGTCTGTCTAAGGAACTGGGAAGCAATTACAGTCGTGAATCTCTCATCCCGGAAAACAGGCTTGATACCGACCTTTTCCTCTAGAAGCTGCCCGAAAAGCACTGCTTTCTCTTCAGATTCACTGACCGACCCATCCGTACGGCTGGGCTTACCGAGAACGATCTCCGTGACCTCCTGCTGTTTCACCAGTTCCGCGATACGCTCGATCGCGTAGTCACTGTCCACCCCGTTCCAGTTAACGGTCTCCAGTCCGTGGGCCGTAATACGAAGAGGGTCGGATACGGCCACACCGATCCTTCGCATACCGAAATCAATGGCCATTACCCGACTCATCTAAAAACTCCTGAATATAAAAATGTATTACTCGTCAGCAAGACGCTCGCAGTAATCACGCACGATAACTTCGAGAAGCTCATCGCGTTCCATACGGCGGATGATGCCGCGCGCACCCTTATAGTTCGTAATGTACGTCGGGTCGCCGGACATAAAATAGCCTACCAGCTGGTTGATCGGGTTATATCCCTTCTCCTGCAATGCATCCAAGACCTGCATCATTAATACTTTGGCATCCTCGGATCTCTCCATGTTAAAGGAGAATCTGGCGGTTCCTGAATCCTGCATATTGACGCACCTCCTTATTTCTCAAGCGTGTCATGCACCTATTGTATCACATGAGAAATCAACTTTTCATTAGAAATTTGTCACGAGTATCAAAAAAATGTGCATATTTTGTCAGGAATTGACCGTTTTTTTCGAAAAACCGCTTCCAAGCACATCAAATTCCGAAGAAGAAGTGATCATTCCGGTCAGAATATCTCCCGGCTGCACCTTCTCATCCGACGTCGCGATCACGCGCACATATTCTCTGCAGTATCCTTCGAATGAACCATCCTCCAGGATCCGTTCCACCAGGACTTCCACTTCTTTTCCGATGAAGGATTCTGCCCTCGCTGTCTCCATGCGGTCAGAGATCTCACGAAGTTCGGCCGTGCGGACCGACTTTCTGTTCCCGTCGACCTGTCCGTCCATATCCCACGCCTTGGTCCCTTCTCTCGGAGAGAACGGGAATACATGGATATGGGTAAAGCCGATCTCCTCAGCAAAAGCACAGGATTCCTTATGTTCCTCGTCCGTTTCGCCCGGAAAACCGCAGATCATATCTGTTGTGAAGCTTGCATTGGGAAAAGCACTCTTAAGGTCAGCTACGACTCTTCTGAACAGATCAGTATCGTACTTTCGGTTCATTCTCTTAAGTACAGTATCCGAACCACTCTGAAGAGACAGATGGAAATGCGGGCAGATCGCTGGATTATTCTTCAGCATTAAGATCAGTTCCGGCGTCATACATGAAGGCTCAAGTGATCCCAGACGAATCCTCTCCACACCTTTTATCGCTGCGATCTGATCCAGAAGTTCACCGAGAGCTATACTGTCACGTCCGAGTTCTTTTTCAAAAGAACAGAGATGTATACCGGTCACAACGAATTCCCGGTAACCCTTTTCCGCCATACCGGAGATCTCGGAAAGGACCGCTTCCCTGCTTCTGGAGCGCACACGGCCTCTGGCATAGGGAATGATACAGTACGTACAGAAATTATTGCATCCGTCTTCGATCTTCACGACCGCACGGGTATTCTCCTGGTAAGGAACCGAACCGTACTCGAAAAATCTGGTTCCGGCATCGAGGTCTTCATCCGAGACCTCACCACGCATATTGAGCTTTTCCAAAAGCAACGGGATCAGCGACGGACGGTCATCCGTTCCGACTACGATATCCGCGCCCTCTTCATCTCTGCACATCTGCGTGTGGCAGCCCATAGCCACAACAACGGCATTCGGTGCTATACGCTTCGCGCGGCGGATCATCTGACGCGACTTTCTGTCCGCTTCCCCGGTGACCGCACATGTGTTGATCACGTAAACATCGGCATTTGCAGCATCCGATGTCTCCTCGAAGCCTTTCTCGGCAAGGAGTTTTCCGATGGCGGCAGTCTCATAAGAATTGACTTTGCACCCGAGGGTCTGGAAATAAACTTGGTAAGCCATGGGGTTCCTTTCGTCAGATTGATGAACATATTATACCTTTAATCTCTCTACTTTCAATGATTTCCACATTTATAAACCCAATTGACATACTTGTCGCCTGTGATAAACTAATTCCATAGTCTTTACGCACTTACAGGAGGATACAGCATGGTTCGTTTTCCGATTCGCTTTAAATCCATTTCAGACGTCAAGGAATTTGTTCAGATCGTGAACTCCTATCCTTATGATGTGGATCTTTCCTCCGGGCGTTACGTAGTAGACGCGAAGTCCATCATGGGCATCTTCAGTCTCGAGCTCCAGAGTGCGATCAATCTTGAGAT
>DBYF01000065.1:0-1464 GCA_002310155.1 Mageeibacillus sp. UBA1193
ATCCAGGGCATCGGCGCAGGCTTTGTTCCGGAAGTCCTGAATACAAAGGTATATGACGAGATCCTCGCGATCGAGAACGAAGATGCATTTGCAGAAGGTAAGGCTTTCGCTACTTCGGAAGGCATCCTGGTCGGTATCTCTTCCGGCGCCGCACTGAAGGCGGCCGAGATCCTCGCCAAGAGACCGGAAAACAAAGGAAAAGTGATCGTTGCACTTCTGCCTGACTCCGGCGACCGTTACCTCTCTACTCCGCTGTTCAAAGACTGAGCAGCCGGGTAGCAGATGAGTAATACATACAAGGATCTGCAGAACTCCCATCCATGCTTCGGCGGTCATAAGAATAATGCAGGAAGGATCCATCTTCCTGTCAGTCCGGGATGCAATATCGCATGCCGCTTCTGTGACCGCGCCATCAACGACGTCGAAGAACGGCCCGGAGTGACATCTAAGGTATTAAAACCTGCAGAATGTGAGCAGATCCTGAAGAAGGCACTGGAGATCTGTCCCGATATCAAAGTGGCAGGAATCGCAGGGCCCGGGGATACACTTGCGTCCGATTACGCGCTTGAGACCTTCAAGATCGTGAAAGAAAAGTTCCCGAACCTGATCAAGTGCATGAGCACAAACGGACTTCTCTTAAACGAAAGAGCGGATGACGTGATCAGCATCGGGATCGATTCCCTGACCGTTACCGTGAACGCGGTAGATCCGGAGATCGAGAATAAGCTGAATGCTTACATCATCTATCACGGGAAGAAGATCGAAGGTGTTGAGGGAGCGAAGATACTGATCAGAAACCAGCTCGAAGGCATACGGAAAGTGGCCGCTGCGGGGATCACGATCAAGGTCAACACAGTACTGGTTCCGGAGATCAACGGAGAACATATCGAGACGATCGCCAAGACGGTAAAAGAAGCCGGCGCGAAGATCTACAATATCATCCCATTGATCCCCCAGCACGAACTGAAGGATGTAAAAGCACCGACCTGCGCCGAGATCGACGCCGCCAGGACGAGAGCAGGAAAACATATCGATGTGTTCCGCCACTGCCAGCACTGCCGTGCAGATGCGGTGGGTGTTCCGGGAAAATCTGAGTTCGGTGATCAGATCTACCAGAGAAGACTCGGTGTGAAGGAGACATTCTCACATGGCTGATGAAAAATACCGGATCGCAGTGGCCAGTTCCGACGGGATCGTCGTGAACAACCACTTCGGAAGAGCACGTGCTTTTTACATCTATAAAGTGAATGAAGATTCATTAGAACTTCTGGAAGTGAGAAATCTTCCGCCTGTCTGTGAGATGGGAGAGCACGATGAAGAAAGACTTCAGAAGAATGTGGAAAGCCTTTCAGACTGTACACATCTTCTGGCAAGCAAAGTCGGAAACGGCGCCCGAGCAGCGCTGGAAAGTAAGGGGATCAGCGTCTATGAGATTCCGGGAGTGATCACTGAATCGATAGACAA
>DBYF01000065.1:1600-12752 GCA_002310155.1 Mageeibacillus sp. UBA1193
AAGAAAGTTATGGTGGTCGGGTGTGACCCGAAGGCCGACTCCACAAGACTTCTTCTCGGAGGTCTGGCACAGAAGACGGTTCTCGATACGATCCGTGAAGAGGGTGAAGACATCTCTCTCGACCGTATCATGAAGGAAGGCTACGGCGGAACCAAGTGCGTAGAGTCCGGCGGACCGGAACCGGGCGTAGGATGTGCCGGACGAGGCATCATCACCTCGATCAACATGCTCGAGAACTTAGGTGCTTATACCGACGATCTGGACTATGTTTTCTACGATGTATTAGGTGACGTTGTCTGCGGCGGATTCGCAATGCCGATCCGTGAGGGTAAGGCAAAAGAGATCTACATCGTTGCTAGCGGTGAGATGATGGCCCTTTACGCAGCGAACAATATCTCGAAGGGTATCCAGAGATATGCAAGAACAGGCGGAGTAAGACTCGGCGGCATCATCTGTAACTCCAGAAATGTTGACCGTGAACTTGACCTCCTCCGTGCATTCAGTAAGGAACTCGGCACAAAACTTCTTTACTTCGTACCGAGAGACAACATCGTACAGCACGCGGAGATCAATAAGAAGACGGTCATCGAGTACAGACCGGATTCGCACCAGGCACAGGAATACAGAAACCTGGCACAGGCAGTCATCGAGAACCAGGACTTCGTGATCCCGACACCGATGACACAGGAAAGACTTGAGGAGATCCTCATGGAATACGGCATGATGGAACTGGCCGACGATTACAAGATCTAATTAAAAAACATACAAGGAGAAAACAAACCATGGGCAAGATTTATAATTCCATTACCGAACTCGTCGGACATACCCCGATCGTAGAGTTCAAAAGACTTGAAGAAAAGCTCGGCCTGAAGGGCCGCGTCGCCGGAAAACTGGAGTACTTCAATCCGGCAGGATCCCATAAGGACAGAATGGCCTTGGAGATCATCGAAGCAGCAGAGAGAAGAGGCGAGATCAGCCCGGACAAGACGACTCTCATAGAGTTCACAAGCGGCAACACAGGTATCGCGATGGCAGCATTCGCGGCCGCAAAGGGCTACAAGTTCAAGATCGGACTTCAGAACGGTGTATCCCAGGAGAGACTTAAGCTCCTGCAGGCATATCAGGCAGATATCGCGGATGTTCCGCAGGAAATCATCGCCGGTGTTTTTGAAAAGGGCATCGCAGCATTCTCCGACGTCATCGCTTATATGGAAAAGGGTGTAGAAAATCCTTTCGCGACACGCCAGCTCGATAATCCGGATAACATCAACGCGCACTACAAGCACACAGGTCCGGAGATCTGGGAAGATACGGACGGTAAGATCGACATCTTCGTCGGCGGTGTAGGAACAGGCGGATCCACACACGGCGTCAGCAAATTCCTCAAGGAAAAGAATCCGAATGTCAAAGTTGTCATCACCCAGCCGGATCCGAACGATGTGGTTAATCCGGTCGTAAAAGGTGCTGAAGACGGTGGTTTCCACGGTATTCATCAGGTACATAACGATGAAGGTATCACACCGATGGCTCCGACGAACTTCAGTGACGAACTTACAGATGAATATAACTTCATCACCTATGCGGAGACACTTCGCGCCATTCATCTTCTTGCCAAGTACGAAGGTATCTTCGTAGGCGCTTCTGCAGGTGCTTCCCTGGCCGTTGCGATCAAGCTCGCACAGAAGGAAGAAAACAAAGGCAAGCTCATCGTCCCGCTTCTTCCGGATAACGGTGAAAGATATCTGTCTGAGGACCTGCAGCTCGTACGTCCTGAGATAGAAGAAAAAGCAGGTTTCTAAGAGGAAGTATACATGGCTATTAACTTAAGTAATTCAAACGTCGCGACAAGAGAAAACAGGATCGGTTCCATCACCGGTTATGTAGGTACCTTAAAAGACTTAGCGACACAGAGTGAGTGCGGAACATTGAAGGGGTGTTCCCGGTGCTTTTCCCAGTCCAGTACATGTCTTTCGTCCTGCGGTCTGGGTCAGCTCTCCGCGATCCGTGATGTTGCGGTCATCCACCACGGTCCGGCCGGCTGTTCGGTCGCCGCAGCAGGCGCGTACTATATGTCACGAGTCATGCCGAAGAAGCGTGGCGTGACCAGTAATACGATCTATGTCGGAACGGACATGAACGAGAATGATACGATCTTCGGATCCACGAATGCGCTCCGGAACATCATTCTGGAAGTCAATAAGAGATATTCCCCGAAGGCGATCTTCGTATCTTCTTCCTGCGCGACAGGTATCATCGGTGAGGATATCGACAGCATCGTAGATGAAGTCAGAGACGAAGTCGGTGTTCCGATCGTTGCCGTTCACTGCGAAGGTTTTAAGTCCAGGATCTGGGCGACGGGCTTCGATATCGCGGACCACGCGGTACTTCAGGAGATCGTCAAGCCGCCGAGAGAAGGCGTGAAGTCGAATAAGATCAACTTCAAGAACTTCTTTGAGAGCGCCCGCCCGGAGATCATCGAGATGTTCAAAAACTTCGATCTCGATCCGGTATTCCTGTACTGTAACTCCACGATCGAAGAACTCTCCCACATTTCGGAGAGCCTGGCGACCACATGTATCTGCGGTACTCTCGGAAATTACCTGGGTAACGCGCTCGAAGAAAAGTACGGAGTTCCTTATGTCAGATCCATCAACCAGTGCGGTATCGTCGGATTTGAAGCATGGCTCCGTGAGATCGGAAGAGTGACCGGAAGAACGGAACCGATCGAAAAGTATATCCAGGAGCAGCGCGCGATCTATCTTCCGCAGATCGAGGAGATCAAGAAGCAGCTTGAAGGGAAGACCGCGGTCCTCGGCATGGGTCCGGGCTACACATTCGAAGTCTCCCGCGTTCTCAACGAACTCGGTATCAAGGTCGTATGGGCACTCGCATGGCACTACGACAAGAAGTACGAAAACGGTGATGTACCGCCGTCCATGAAGTACCTCCTCGATAACGATATCGACTTTGAGGCAAGTGTTGCCGACCAGCAGAACTACGAAGTCATGAACATCCTTCACAAGTATCAGCCGGATATGTACCTTTCCCGTCACCCGGGATCTACCGTATGGGCGATCAAGAACGGTACACCTGCGATCTATGTTGCTGATGAATACACGATCTTCGGTTACAAGCACACTCTCGAGTTTGCCAAGACGATCCTTGACGCGATCAATAACAGATCCTTCGAAGAGAACCTGGCAAAGAGAAGTAAGCTTCCTTATACCGACTGGTGGTATCAGCAGAACGTGGATAAGTTTTTGGAGGAGATCAAGTAAATGGCAAAACTTCTGGACAAGCAAAGATATAAATGCGCGTTGGGCGCGATGCAGACCGTACAGGCGATCGACCGGGCTCTCCCGATCCTGCACAGCGGCCCGGGCTGCGCGCAGAAACTCTCAGATACCACAGGAAGTTCCGGATACTTTTCTCCGAATATTTTCCCGTGTACCAGTATCAATGAGAAGGACGTTGTTTTCGGCGGTGTGAAGAAACTGAATTCCACGATCGAGAACGCGCTGAAGGTCATCGACGCGGATCTGTACGTAGTCCTTACGGGCTGCATCCCGGAGATCGTCGGTGATGATTCCGGTGAAGTCGTATCGAGATTTGAAGACGCGGAAAAGCCGGTCGTCTACGCACCGACCGCGGGCTTTAAGGGCAACAACTACAAGGGCCATGAGCAGGTCGTCGACGCGATCATCGACCAGTACCTCAAAAAGTCCGACAAGAAGCAGAAGGGTCTGATCAATATCTGGGCCGACGTTCCGTATCAGGATCTTTTCTGGCTCGGAAATATCCGTCAGCTCGAGAAGCTTATCGCCGAACTGGGGCTTACCCCGAACACGATCTTCGGCTATAAGCGCGGTATCGAAAACATCAACAAGATCCCGGAGGCAGAGTTCAATCTTCTCGTTTCTCCGTGGGTGGGCCTGAATAACGTCAAGAAGATGGAGAAGAAGTTCGGGACTCCCTATCTTCACTATCCGACACTTCCGATCGGCGCAACCGAAACATCGAAGTTCCTGCGTGAAGTAGGAAAGTTCGCGGGAGTTGCTGAAGAGAAGGTGGAATCCGTCATCAAGGAACATGAGGATTACTACTATTACCTCATCGGCCGCTATGCCGATCTGTTCCTCGAGAACCGAGTCATCAACAAGCAGTTCACCGTGGTTGCCGATGCGCAGTATGCGCTGGGTATCACGAAGTTCCTCGTCAATGACCTCGGTCTTATCCCGGCCAAGCAGTTCGTCGTCGATGATACTCCGAAGAACCATCGTGACCGCATTACCGAAGAGTTCAAGAATCTGAACTTCGGTATCGAGGCGGAAGTTTCCTTCGAGACCGACGGATTCAAGATCCACGAAGAGATCAAGAACCACGATTACCATGGCTATCCGCTGGTACTCGGCGGATATTACGAGAAGGAAGTGACGGAAGGCTTAAAGGGTAACTTCCTGAACATTTCCTGGCCGGTGCAGGACAAGGTCGTTTTCGACAGTTTCTATGCCGGATACGAAGGCGCGATACGCCTGATCGAAGATATTTATACAGTTGCTGTTTCAAGATTCAACTGAGAAATATTGCGTGGGAATGAGCCGGGTAAAGACAGGGAGGATTTTACCCGGCCTGTTCTTTAAAAGAAACGAAAGGAGACAGGAAATGGCATATACCATCGCGATCGCGTCCTCGGACGGAGTGAATGTGGATCTGAAATTCGGACAGGCCGACAAGTTCTATATCTACCGTGTGGAAGAAAAGGATATCGAACTTGCCGAGATCCGAGAAGTTCCTGTTTCTTCCGAGGATGCGGGAAAAGCACTTCCCGACGGCGCGTCTTCCTGCGGATCGGGGGATGAGAACAGCTGCAGCTCCGGATGCTCCGGAAACGGGCACGGATGCGGAGGCAGCGGTGAAGTCATCGCGAAGGTCGCCCTGATCGAAGACAGCCGCTGTGTCGTTGCCAAGAAAGTCGGCTTTCAGGCACAGAAGCAGTTCGAGAAGAAAGCGATCTCCGTGTTTGATATCGAAGTCAGTGTGAAGGAAGCACTCGACAAGATCACATCTTATTACTACAAGATCGATCACCGCCAGTCTCTTCGGGCGGCAGAAGAAAACGAAAGAAGAGGATAAGTGCTTTTGCCGTGGGAGCGGGGAAAGCCGAATGAGTGAGAGAACAGGATAAGGAAGGATCATTGTTATGGCGAAAGTAACGTATTCCGGCGTGCGTGAGAGTAAGCCGGGAAGACTCAATGATTTAGGAACGACCGGACAGAAGGTCAGTGAAGATTTTAAGAAGGGATGCTTGAAGCGTGCCGACAGATCGTTCGCGCAGGGACTTCAGTGCCAGCAGATCAACAGCCTGGCAGCACTGATGTCCCTCGAGGACGCGGTGTTTATCTCGCATTCTCCGCAAGGATGCGTGGGATGCTCGATCATGGCGGTCGATATGTACCGTGTCGGCCAGATCCACCGTGGTATCCGTAACGTCAAGAACCCGCACCTGATCGTGTCGAACATCGATCAGAAGAGCGTCGTTTTCGGCGGTGAGAAGAAGCTCCGTGAAGCCGTCGCAAAGGCTGTCGAGAGATACAGCCCGAAGATCGCTTTCGTATTTGCTTCCTGCGCGTCCGGCATCATCGGCGATGACATCGACGCGATCTGCTCGGATCTTCAGACCGAATACCCGGATACACTGATCATCCCGATCCACTGCGAAGGCTTCAAGTCGAAGATCTGCGCATCCGGATTTGACGCGGCATTCATCGCGATCAACAAGTATATCCTGAAATCCCGGAAAGTGGAAAAAGAACCGGGCCTGATCAATCTGTTCGCGCCGACCACGGTCAGCTACGCCGATCAGAAGGAGATGGAGAGAATGCTCCAGCTTCTCGGTGCCAAGGTCAACTATATTCCTTTCTACAGTTCGCTCGAAAAGATCCGGAAGATCCCGGCGGCAGAAGCGTCTACATCGATCTGTAAAGTATTCGCGGATGAGTTCATGAAGACCCTCTACGAAGAATACGATATTCCGTATTCGCACACCGTAATGCCGATCGGTATCCGTAATACCGACAAGTGGTACAGAGGTATCGCGAAGGTCATCGGAAAAGAAAAGGAAGTTGAAGAGATCATCGCGAAAGAACACGAAAGGATCGAACCGCTCGTTAAGAAGATCCGTGACCGTCTCCAGGGCAAGCGTGTATTCATCTGCGGCGGTACGGGAAGATCCTTTGCCGCAGCAGCCCTGATCGATGACTTCGGTATGGAACTCGTCGGACTTGAAACACCGACTTACGATGATGACGCGCAGGTCGATATCGAATACTTAAACGGCATCCATAAGGAATTCGTCGTGGATATCGCGAATATGCAGCCATTCGAGCAGGTCAACCTCGTCAATAAACTCAAACCGGATGCCTTTATCGGCGTGCCGGAATGGGCAGCAAAACTCGGTGTTCCGACCACTCACGTCCTCGACGGTAAGCGCCCGACGATGGGCTACGACGGACTTCTGTTCCTCGGAAACAAGATCGCCGACCAGCTCGAAAACCCGGGCTTTAACAAGAAGCTTTCCGAACACGTCAAGCTTCCCTATAAGGAATCCTGGTATCAGGAAGACGCGTTCAAATATATCATTCGCGAAGGAGGAAACGGAGATGTCTAATGTAACGGAATTTCCAAAGGGCGGCTGCGTGCTCGCCGGCATCAATTCAGTATTAGGCGCGATCGATCGTGTATGCCCGATCTATCACAGCGGCCCCGGTTGCTGCATGCAGACAACGGCATCGGATGCGGGTCAGTCCGGACATAAGTCCTCCTGCTTCGTAAGCGCGGTTTCTATTCCTTCCAGCAACATGCTCGAAAAGGAAGTTGTCTTCGGAGGAACGAACAAGCTCCGTACGACGATCCAGGGTGCTGTCGACATCATCGACGCAGATGCCTATTTCGTACTGACAGGCTGCACCGCCGGTATCATCGGCGACGATATCGCCAGTGTCACAAATGAATTCCTCGAGAAGGGCATCCCGGTCTATCCGATCGAGACTCCCGGCTTTACCGGAGACAGCAACCTCGGTTATGAGACCGTATGGAATACATTCCTCGACAAGGTCATCGAAAAGGATGTTCCGAAGGACGATAAGCTCGTGAACATTTTCGGCATCATCCCCTACCATGATCCTTTCTGGAGCGGAACTCTCGAAGAGATCGACCGTATCCTTTCCCGTCTGGGCCTTAAGGTAAATACCTTCTTTACGAAGGGACAGGGCATCGAAGATATTAAGAAGAGTTCCGCGGCAGCGCTGAACATCATCGTAAATCCCTGGCTCTTCAAGGGACCTGCGGCCAAGTACGAGAATAAGTTCGGTGTTCCGAGCCTCCGCATCCCGGGACTTTTCGTCGGCGCGACGGATACAAGCAAGTTCGTCCGCTCCGTGGGCGAAGCACTTCACCTCGATAAGGATTTCGTGGAGAAGGTCATCGCAGACGAAGAAAAATACGTATACAACTATCTCGGCCAGGCGATCGGAGTTCTCAGCTGGAAGCGCTTCGCAGTCATTGCGGACGCGAACAATGCCGTAGGATTTACCCGATACCTTGCCAATGACTATAGCTTCACACCGGTGCTGGTCATCGTGTCCGAACCGATCTTCCGTCCGGAGGATAAGGAAACGATCATCAAAGAGATCACGGACCTCGAGTATGCCAAGCCGCCGAAGGTTCTTTTCCTGTCGGATCAGTATGAGATCAATCAGGCGATCCGTGAGGAAGAAGAGGAGATCACGCTGATCGTGGGATCCAGTAACGATCGTGAGATCGCGCTGGAGAAAGATTCCCAGTTCATCCTGGGCGCGTTCCCGATGAGCGAGCGCTTGATCTTCAACCGTACTTATGCCGGTTATCGTGGCAGTCTGACGTTTACGGAAGACATCTACGACAACAACTGACGGAACGATCCATCCGTCGGATAATCTCACTCAGGGGCTGTCTCATTTCGATGGGACAGCCCCTTTCTCGTTTTGAAAAGCAGATCCCGGTTTTCGATTCGGTTATAAGCCCGGGTTATCACTACCCATATAATCAAACGATTATTCAAGCACGATATCCTCTGCTATGATGTTGCTAACGGAAAAAGAAACAGACGGATCTTGAGTCCGGAAAACTATGTGAAAGAAGGATACGAACATGATCACCCGCGATGAAGCATTTGCACTTCTTAAGGAATATAACAAAGACGCGTTTCACATCCAGCACGCGCTGACTGTCGAAGCGGTCATGAAGTGGTTCAGTAAAGAGCTCGGATACGCGGAGGAAGAAGAGTACTGGGGTATCGTGGGACTTCTTCATGATATCGACTTTGAACTTTATCCCGAAGAACATTGTCTGAAAGCACCGGAACTTCTTTCTAAAGGCGGTGTCGGCGAAGACATCATCCACGCGGTATGTTCGCACGGATACGGGATCACAGTCGGTAACGGAACAACGATCGAAGTCGAACCCATACATGAAATGGAGAAAGTGCTTTTCGCGACGGATGAACTGACCGGCCTGATCGGAGCTGCGGCGTTGATGCGACCGTCGAAGAGTACGAAAGATATGGAGCTGAAGTCCTTGAAAAAGAAATATAAAAGCAAGGGTTTCGCGGCGGGGTGTTCCCGCGAAGTGATCGAGCGTGGCGCCGACCAGCTCGGATGGGAACTGGACAAACTTCTTACACTGACGCTTCAGGCGATGGCAGAGACAGAAGATGTCCTAAATGAAGAATTGAAAAAAGAAGGGATCTGAACATATGAGCAAACTTGGATTTATAAGAAGATTTGAACCGGTCACCTCCGAGCGGCTGATCGAAAAGGCGGTCGAGACTGCGGAGTGGATCGAACAATATGCGCACGAGGAAGGAGATACGAAGTACTGGGATGTGCTTCCGGGAAAAGAACAGGCAGGGTCATTTCTGCTGAAGGAGACCGGCATCTATGGAGGTGCGCCGGGTGTCGCGCTGTTCTTCCTGAGACTATACGCGGTAACGAACGATGAGAAATATCTCAATAATGCGAAAGCCGGCGTCAACTACGCGATCTCGAAGTACAGAGGCGCGGAGGATTTCGTATCGAACGCGGAATTTCTTCCCGGCGCGGAGATCGGTTTTCTGAACGGACCCGCAGGCGGTGCTTTTGCCGCAAGTAAACTGTTCGAGGTCACAGGTGAGAAGAAGTATAAGGACTACGCGCTGAAGGTCACCGACGATCTGATCGACGCGGCGCACGAAGAAGACGGGAAACTTTTCTGGTACGGGGAGTACGGTATCATCGGCGAGGGAAGCCTGATCCTGTATCTGGTGGATGCGTATGAGACGTACGGCGTACAGAGATTTATCGACGCTGCCTACAAGGGTGCGAAGTATATCGTGAGTAAGAGAGAAGAGGCCCCGAACGGCGGATACCGCTGGTACGCGATGGATACGGAGAAGTTCCCGACGATCGGAAAACCGGGCGGATATTTCCCGGGATTCGAGTACGGTGCGGCGGGATCCGGCTATATCCTTGCTGAAGTTTACGAGCATACGAAGGATCCGGAGCTTCTCGAGACAGCGAAAGGCGCAGCGCAGTATATCCGTAGTGTCGCCGTCTATTCGGACGATCAGGAAGCCGCTCTGGTCCCGTATAACGATACCTATCTGCAGGGACTTTTCTACCTGGGTGTATGCCAGGGTCCGGTCGGAACATCGAGACTTTTCTATAAGCTCTATGAGATCACGATCGATGAATCGTATAAGAAGTTTATCCTGCAGCTGACCAATGGTATCCTGGCGACCGGCGCACCGGCAAAACATTCTGAAGGATACTGGCGCACGAACTGCTACTGCTGCGGTGCGGCCGGCATGCTCGAACACTTCATTCATCTGCATAAGCTGACGGGTAACGGAGCGTATGTCCAGGCAGCGAAAGATGCCGCGGAGACACTTGTCGGTGAGTCGACATACGATTCTCTCAAGAAGTATACGAACTGGTATACGCAGTGGAACCGTCACGAGCCGTGGAAGTCTGAAGCGTACACAGGTCTTTATCACGGAAGCGCCGGATGCGCGTCCTCACTGCTGGCACTGGCCCAGTACCTGAAAGAGGGAAAGTTCGGACCTTCGTATCTTGAGGATCCGTATCACGATCTGTATTGATGTTGAGGGGGAAAAGAAAACCTGAAAGCTCTTGACGGACTTTCAGGTTTTCTTTTATCTGGTGGAAACTATGGGGTTTGAACCCATGGCCCCTCCCCTGTGAAGGGAATGCTCTCCCGCTGAGCTAAGCTTCCGCAGATAATATTATCACAGATCTTTGAACACTTCCACGCTTGACATTTGCCGTTAAAATGGTATCCTTAACGCGCACGGTTTCCGAAAGTGCCGATTTTTCGGCGCTGGGAGCACCTGCCGACAGTTCGTTTGTGCCATCCTGTCGTTAAACAAAACCAGGACTATATTATTAAGCATCTGCCTCGTACCTACGGGCAGTTTCATATCGTGCTTTTTGGTATAGTTTGCGTTTTAGAAAAGGCAAACTATTTTTTTGTTTTAGGAGAGTTTTATGAGTACATTATCTAAGCTCGATAATACTGAGCTCGAGAGGATCACAGTGGACGCGGAAGAGGAGAAGCCAGCTCTTGCAGCGGATAAGCCGATATCGACACTCTTTATGGTCATCGGCATCATGTTCGTTTCCTGTCTTCTGCTTTCGAACCTGATCGCAGGTAAGATGTGGGCCGTTACGGATTCCATCACACTTCCCGCGGCAGTAGTGCTTTTCCCGCTGACATATATCTTCGGCGATATCTTCACGGAAGTATATGGTTTTAAGAAGGCTAGATTCGTCATCTGGATGGGCTTTGCAATGAGCTTCTTCGCAGTCCTGATCTACCTCATCACGATCGGACTTCCGCACCCGGGATTCTGGGAAGACCAGGGCGCATACGAGACCGTTATGGGAACGACACCTCGTGTCGCGGCAGCATCCTTCGCGGGTTATCTTTTCGGTGAGTTTTCTAACTCCATCATCCTGTCGAAGCTGAAGGTCATCACTAAGGGCAAGAACCTCTGGCTGAGAACGATCCTGTCGACCGTTGTCGGCGAGGGCTTTGACTCCGTGATCTTCATCACGAT
>DBYF01000091.1 GCA_002310155.1 Mageeibacillus sp. UBA1193
AACCTCCGCTGGGGTAATCCGGATGCGACCGACGAAGAGATGATCCAGGCATGTAAGATCGCGCAGGCTGACTCGTTTATCAGTGCTTTTCCGGATGGATATGACACATATATCGAGCAGGGCGGATCGAACGTTTCCGGTGGACAGAAGCAGAGACTCTGTATCGCCAGAGCACTCCTGAAGAAGCCGAAGATCCTGATCCTCGACGACTCCACAAGTGCTGTCGATACCGCGACGGACGCACAGATCCAGAAGGGCTTTGCCGAGTATATCCCAGGAACCACGAAGCTCATTATCGCACAACGTATTTCCTCGGTTGAGAATGCTGACCGTATCATCGTTATCGACAACGGTAAGATCAATGCCGTAGGAACTCACGAAGAACTCCTTGCAGGAAATGAGATCTACAAGGAAGTATATGAATCCCAGAAGAAGGGAGGTGATCAGTAATGCCGCCGCCGAGAGGAGCACGTCCGATGAACCGGGAGGACTTAAAGAAAAACCCGATCTCCAAAGGTCTTATCAAGAGACTTATGTCGTATGTTGCAGGTAGATACAGAGCATTACTGGGCATCGTATTCCTGTGCATCATCGTGGCATCTGTCACATCCGTTCTGGGTAACATGTTTATCAAGAACCTGATCGACGATTATATCGTTCCGATCCTGAAAACGAAAACAGAGACCGGTGTTGCTGATTTCTCCGGCCTTCTGAACTGGATCCGCATGGTTGCGATCCTGTTCGGATTCGGTGTACTGGCCAACCTCATTCAGGGACAGGTCATGCTCGTCATCTCCAACAACGTTCTCAGAAACATCCGTGGCGATATGTTCTCACACATGCAGAAGCTGCCAATCTCTTACTTCGATACGCACTCGCATGGTGATGTCATGAGCCATTACACCAACGACGTTGACACACTGCGTCAGATGATCTCCCAGAGCTTCCCGCAGATGATGTCCTCGGCGATCACGATCGTCGCGACACTTGCCGGTATGCTCTATACATCCTGGCAGCTGACCATCGTCGTACTGATGGGTACATTTACCATGATCTTCCTCATGGGTAAGATCGGCGGTAAGAGTGCCAAGTACTTCATCAAGCAGCAGGCATCCCTCGGTGACGTCAACGGTTACATCGAAGAGATGGTAAACGGACAGAAAGTCGTCAAGGTATTCACATACGAAGACCGTGCGAAGAACGTCTTTGACCAGAAGAACGAAGAGCTCTGCCAGAATGCGACATCCGCGAACATCTTCGCGAACATCCTGATGCCGATCATGGGTAACATCGGAAACGTCCTGTACGTACTCGTTGCCTTTATCGGCGGCTTCCTCGCGATTAAGTGCGGCCTCAGCAATGTCATCACTATCGGTGTTATCGGATCGTTCCTGCAGCTGACAAAGTCCTTCATCATGCCGGTATCCCAGGTATCCCAGCAGATGAACGCGATCATCATGGCGATGGCCGGTGCAGACCGTATCTTCAAGCTCATGGATGAAAAACCGGAAGAAGACGACGGTTACGTTACCCTCGTTCACTGCAAGAAGGAAGGCGACAAGCTGATCGAAGTTACTGAAGATGAGGAGCTTGCTTTCAAACGTGCTCACGGCGGAAAGGATTCCTTCGGCGATACTTCCTACGTATGGGCATGGAAGCATCCGCATCAGGACGGCACACTGACCTATGCGGAAGTTAAGGGTGATGTAAGACTCTTCGATGTCGACTTCAGTTACGACGGAAAGAAGCAGGTCCTCTACGATATCTCGCTCTACGCAAAGCCGGGTCAGAAGATCGCTTTTGTAGGTGCGACCGGTGCCGGTAAGACCACGATCACGAACCTGATCAACCGCTTCTACGATATTGCCGATGGTAAGATCCGTTATGACGACATCAACATCAATAAGATCAAGAAGGCGGACCTCCGCCACTCGCTCGGTATCGTTCTTCAGGACACGAACCTCTTTACCGGTTCGGTCATGGAAAACATCCGTTACGGTAACCTGAAGGCGACCGATGAGGAGTGCATCGAGGCGGCGAAACTTGCTAATGCGCATGACTTCATCAGCAAGCTCCCGCAGGGTTATAACACAGTTCTTACCGCCAATGGCGCGGAGCTCTCGCAGGGCCAGCGTCAGCTGATCGCGATTGCGCGCGCCGCGGTTGCGGACCCGCCGGTCATGATCCTCGACGAGGCGACCTCCTCGATCGATACACGTACAGAGGCGATCGTGCAGCGTGGTATGGATGCCCTGATGGAGAACCGTACAGTATTTGTCATCGCACACCGTCTGTCCACAGTACAGAACAGTAAGGCGATCATGGTGCTCGAAAACGGTCACATCATCGAGCGTGGTGACCACCAGTCGCTCATCGCCGACAAGGGCAAGTATTACCAGCTCTACACGGGTGCTTTTGAACTCGAGTAATATGTGAGGTCAGCGGGCTGAAAACCAGGGTCCGCTGACCTCATGAATTTTTGTCTTGATATTCTCAAACGGCATGATAGAATAGTTTTGTGCCGGATTGGAAACCCTGCACGAAACGGAAAAACAAGGGGTTGTTTTTAGAGGTATGCCGACTATTATACGAGATAAAAAAGCAGAAAACCGCGGTCGAAAGGTAAAAGATATCAAGGATGAACGTTTTGGTCATCTGGTTGCGATCGAAGAGACACCGGAGCGCTTTAATGGCAAGGTGATCTGGCTGTGCCGCTGCGACTGTGGAAATCTGATCAAGATCACATCCCACCGTCTTCTCCATACGGAGATCAGCAATTGCTTTGACGAGAACTGCCCGTACCGTGACACGACCCGTAAAGTGCTGAAAGAAGAGGATTTCTCCGGCGAGACACGTCGCTGCTCTTCTGCCATGGAAGATATTACCGGACAGGTGTTCGGAGAGCTTACTGCCATCAAGATGACAGGTATCAAGAGCGGCAAGAACCTGCAATGGTTCTGCAAGTGCAGCTGCGGCCGTGAGATCAAGGCTTTTGAGCGTGACCTTCTGAGAGGTATCAAAACCGATTGCGGTTCCATGCGTCATCGCCCGGGAATGCCCCGAATCACGCAGAAAAGCATGAAAAAGGCCTGATCCTTTACCGGCATCTGTCGGGGGCCTGTGAAAAATCGTCAAAATCCCATATAAAAACATTTCGGAAAAGTATTTTCAAGAAAACACAAGAAGTGTAAAATTTGTACAGTAATACAAACTGGAGGACTTTTTCTATGGGTAAGTATTTCGGAACAGACGGTTTCCGTGGTAAGGCTGGTGTAGTTCTTACAGCAGAGCACGCCTTTAAGACCGGTCGCTTCCTTGGCTGGTATTATTCACAGAAGCATCTCGAGTCCGGTAATTCGGATTGTGCAAAGATCGTAATCGGCAAGGATACACGCCGTTCTTCTTATATGTATGAGAACGCATTGGCAGCAGGCATCGTGTCTTCGGGCGCAGATGCTTATTTATTGCACGTAACTACTACTCCTTGTGTCAGCTACATCACAAGAACAGAAGAGTTTGACTGCGGCGCAATGATCTCCGCAAGCCATAACCCGTACTACGATAACGGTATCAAGCTGATGAACTTCGAAGGTGAGAAGATGGACGACGATCTGCAGGATCAGATCGAGAAGTACATCGATGGTGAGCTCGAAGAGCTTCCTTACGCTTCTGAAGACAAGATCGGCAAGACGATCGACTATTATTCCGGCAGAAACCGCTACATCGGTTATCTTGTAAGCCTGGCAAGCCAGTCCTTCGAGAAGCACAAAGTCGGTCTGGACTGCGCGAACGGCAGCTCCTGGATGATCGGACGCGCGGTTTTCGATGCTCTCGGCGCAAAGACATTCGTAATCAACAACGCACCGGACGGTGTAAACATCAACACAGGCTGCGGCTCCACACACATCGAGGGCCTGCAGAAGTATGTTGTAGACAATAAGCTCGATGTCGGATTCGCATTCGATGGTGACGCTGACCGCTGCCTCGCAGTTGACGAGAACGGTGAGGTCGTTAACGGCGATAAGATCATGTACATCTGTTCTAAGTACATGAAGGAGAAGGGCGAACTCGACAACAACACAGTTGTTACAACAATTATGAGTAACTTCGGTCTTTACAAGGCTCTCGACGAGGCAGGTATTGCTTACGAGAAGACAGCTGTTGGAGACCGTTATGTTTATGAGAACATGAAGGAGAACGGTCACATGATCGGCGGCGAGCAGTCCGGTCACGTTATCTTCAGAAAGCACGCGCACACCGGTGACGGTGTCCTCACAGCAGTTATGCTGATGGGTGTTCTCATCGATACAAATCTCCCGCTTTCCCTCCTCGCTAAGGGCTGCGAAATGTACCCGCAGGTACTCAAGAACGTAGTCGTTGACGATAAGGACGGCACACTTGCTGATCCGGCAGTTCAGGCTCAGGTTGAAGCCTGCACTAAGGAACTCGGTGATGACGGTCGTGTTCTTCTCAGAAAGAGCGGCACGGAGCCGGTTCTCCGTGTTATGTCCGAGGCTGGTACTCTTGAAGAGTGCGAGAAGCAGGTTGACGCTATCATTGCCGCAATGGAAAAGAGCGGCCATCTGGTGGAGGTAAAGAAATAATGTATACGATTAATGACCTTTATGATCTGACACAGACATATCCTCAGGTAAAGGATTACCTTTCCAAGTTCACATATCCCTGGGAGGCTCTCTCCGGTATCACAGATCTGATCCTTGAGATCGGTAAGACTCTTCCGGAAGACGAGTTCGATCATCCGTCTGAGGACGTATGGATCGCTAAGGATGCTAAGGTATTCGCTACAGCATACATCGGTGGACCGTGCATCATCGGTCACAAGACAGAAGTCCGTCAGTGCGCTTTCGTACGCGGATCCGCTCTCGTTGGTGAGGGATGTGTAGTTGGTAACTCCACAGAGCTGAAGAACGTTATCCTGTTCAACAGCGTACAGGTTCCGCATTACAACTACGTCGGCGACTCTATCCTCGGATATAAGTCCCACATGGGTGCAGGATCGATCACCAGTAACGTCAAGAGCGATAAGCTTCCGGTCGTTATCAAGAACGGCGATGAGCATATCGAGACCGGCAGAAAAAAGGTCGGCGCGATGCTGGGCGACTACGTAGAGGTCGGCTGTAACAGTGTTCTAAACCCGGGAACCGTGATCGGAAGAAACAGTAACGTCTATCCGACGTCCTGCGTCCGCGGTGTGATTCCGGAGAACAGCATTTATAAAGATCAGGGCAACATCGTGATCAAGAGAAAGTAATTAAGAGCCGCGCGTGTTCTTCATGCGCGGCTTTTTTATCACTGCGCAAAAAGACTTAGGTACAAGGAGGTACATTTATGAAAGTTATTATCGCAGAGAATTATCAGGAAGCCAGCAAGAAGGCGGCAGACATCATGGAAAAGATCATCCGTGAGAAGCCGACATGCACGATCGGTCTGGCAACAGGATCCAGCCCGGTAGGCATGTATCAGGAACTGTCCCGTCGTTGTAAGGAAGAGGGTCTCGACTTTTCTCAGATCCACTCTGTAAACCTCGACGAGTATGTAGGTCTTGAGCCGACGCACAACCAGAGCTATCGTTATTTCATGGACAGCAACCTATTTGACCACATCAACATCGATAAGGCAAACACATATGTTGCTAAGGGAATCGGCGATGTAGACGAGAACCTTAAGGAATTCAACGAAGTACTGGATAAGGCAGATATCGAGATCCAGGTTCTCGGTGTTGGTCCTGACGGTCACCTCGGTTTCAATGAGCCGGGTCCGGTTCTCTTCGATGGTGCTCATAAAGAGATCCTTGACGAAACAACTATCGACGCTAACGCACGTTTCTTCGCTTCCCGTGATGAAGTTCCGCGTTACGCAGTAACCATGGGCATGGGCAACATCATGCGTGCTAAAGCACTCCTGATGATCATCAACGGCAACAAGGTAGACGCTGCTACCAAGCTCCTGATGAACGACACGATCGATCCGATGTGCCCGGCTACATTCATGAGACTGCATAGAGATGCTACTGTAGTACTTGAGAAGAAGCTCGCTCTGGAGATCGGTTACATCAAAGAGTAATCGCTAATAGACCGCAAAATAAATACCTTCTCGCACTGTCCTCGGGCTATGCCCTGCGGAGGCGCGGAAGGTATTTTTTTGCGCTCCAATAAAAGGCGATTGCCCTTTGATGGGCACACGATCGCGTGGGGCGATTACTCTTTGATGGGCACGCGACCTGGGAAAAGATTCGAGTGGTTTATTCCGTGTGGGCTATCTGTGCGGTAGAATGTGTGTAAGTTATTCTATTGCGGAAGTGATGTTATGAAATTACGTAAACTGCCTTTTGATCTGAGTGTGTGTAAGCTGGGAGATGTCTCCGGGATCGATCTTGGGAAGGATTTCTTCTTTGTCGGAAAGACGGATGAGGAGATCTCTCTGGTCTGTAAAACGGAAGATGTACCGGCGGATACGACGGACCGGGATGACGGGTGGAAGGGATTCCGTATTGAGGGAGTTCTGGATTTTTCCCTGATCGGGATCCTGTCGAAGATCTCCGGGATCTTAGCGGATAACAAGATCGGGATCTTTGCAGTGTCGACATATAACACGGACTATATCCTTGTGAAGAGAGAGAACTTCGAGCGTGCGCTGGAAGTTCTGGGAAAAGCAGGGTATGAGATCGAATAAGTCCCCAGCGGGACAGGTGCTTTTCGGGAGGCAGGAAGATGATTACTTTTCAAAAACTGACTGAAGATAAACTGGATGAATTCATCGGGATCCGTATCCGCCAGCTGCGTGAGGAAGGTGCGACGGAACAGATCGATCTTGTGCCTGCGCTCCTGGATTATTACCACAGACATATGGCGGACGGTACGTTCGTTTCGTGGCTGGCGATGGACGGTGAGAAGATCGTCGGAACGAGCGGCATGTCATTCGTCGAGAAGCCGCCGTATTTCAGCTGCCCGAGCGGAAGATTAGGGCTTCTTTCGAGCATGTTCTGTGATCCTTCGTATCGCCGGCAGGGCATTGCCAAAGAACTGCTATCCAGGGTCGTAGAAGAAGCAAGGGCGTACGGATGTGGAGCCGTGCAGATCACGGCATCAGATATGGGAGTTCTGCTTTATACGAACTTCGGGTTCAAAAAGAACGGAAACTTCATGCAGTACAATCTGTGAAAAAAGCCCGCTCCTCCGAAAGGTGCGGGCCTTTGTTTTTGCTGTTACTGATGGTTTTCTTTACTGAACTTTATAGATGAACAGTGAGCCGTCAGAAGATGTGAAGACTCTTTCGCCGATCTGTTCGAAGCAAGGATAGAAGATGAATCCGAACTGATCGAGTTCCATAGAACCACAGATGATATAGTGGATGTCATACTTATCGATAACTCTCTGAACCTGTGTGACATCGGTGCTGGTATAGAGCGTCTCGATATCATCGTAGCGCGGGAACAGATAAATGTCCCATACACTGTTATTCGGATCATCTTCGTAAACACCGGTCTCCGGGTTTGTCCAGCCGTGGAAATGCCAGAGCCACTCATGTACTCTCCAGCCGGCTACGGTCGGAAGACCTGTGTAAGCGGAGACCATACAGCGTTCAGTGTAACTCTCGCCGTAAGTCTCACAGATGTTTACACTTTCTTTTTCATTCTCGTTCAACCAGTCGATCGCTTCTTCGTATGGGACCATAATTCCGGCATGGCGTTGCGTCTGGTCATTGAAAGTTTTCTCTACTGGTATGCAGTCCGCAAGGTATGCCGTTCCATCCAGACCCTTGTAATTCGACATCTTGATCTCGCCTGCGCGCTGATCGAGTGCACGGAGTGTATAGTGCCCCGGAACGAGGATCACGATAAAGAGCATCAGGATCGATACTGCCAGTCCCCAGTTGGAGAGATTGCCTTCCTTGGTAACATGTGCCATGAAACGGAAGATAGTGTAGGCCACCACGAGAGAGAGGATAACGAATCCGGCGAATGTAAACTTGAACATCGTGTTCGCTCGCTGGTTGTTAGTGCCATAGATATCCGGTACGTAGATGATCTCCGGTGCCAGGATCATCATGAAACCTACAACGCTCATACCGACCATGAAGATGTCGACGATGGAGCGCTTGCGGAAGAACTTCGTAAGGAGCATGTCTCCGAATCTGGCGAAGTGATAATCCATCAGCTTGAAGAAGTAGATGATTGCCAGGATAAACTTCGGCATGCATGTGTCTTCGTATATATATTCAGGCTCTGGTTTTACCTTTGAACCGGAAGCTGGAACTCTTACCGGCTTGATATCGATTATGTCCGGATCATCCGGATCGGCGATCTCTTCTACTGCGTCAGATGCTTCGATATCCGTATCCGCTTCCTTGGAAGAGGCGGATGTCATCTCCGGAAGGTCCGACTTGCGGCGGACTTTAGAAGGACGGGTAAGGGCAAGCGCTGCCGGAAGTACCGGGAGCTTATTCTTCTTAAACGCGTGACGCTCAGTACATACGACCAGGATCACGAGTGCTAACGGGATCAGAAGATGCGTGCACCATACGATCATGAACTGGAACAGGGAAGTGTGTCTGTCAACCAGTTTGATCGAGTTGGAGATCATGTCGAAGTTGTAGTTGAAGGACAGTGCCACGAAGCATGAGAGCGAGAAGAACATGGACATCGCAGTACCGGTACGCGAGAGTGCGGACGGGAAGATCGTCGACAGAGTAAAGGCGATCATAAATACCGTGACCTGCATGCTCAGGTGCGCAAAGACATTTTCCGAGGCGAAAAGATATACGCCGAGGATCGCGCATACGTCGAACAGGAATACCAGGAAACTTCTGAACGTGCACAGATACGTCGACCTGCACCCGTAATAGACGAGGAGTCCCATGGAGCAGAACACGAAGTATATGAGGAAATCCCAGTAGTTGCACATCTGTGACAGACCGAGAAGGAAAGCGCAGATGAAGAACTCCGGACGGAAGATGAAGTTCATCTCCGAGGAGAGGTTTTTCGAGAAGTCATGTGTGCGGCAGATGCTGTTCAGCGCCTTATCCGGATGCTTCGCGTGATAGACTGCGATAAACATGAAGGCGATGATCAGAAGTACGATCGTCAGGCTGACAACGTGCGCGTGAAGGTCACCGATCAGATACGAATAGAACGGGAACTCATGGATGGTCCAGTCGGCGTGATCTGCGAGCCTTTCTGTATACAGGTCCGGATTGTGTCCGATGAATCGTGTGGAGTTCGGATAGAAGAAGTCTCCGGTCTTACCTACGTTGACACCGAGAGCCTTCCAGATCTTCCAGAAGAGCATCTTGTTTCCGACGCTCTGTTCATCGTAGAAGAACGAGTGGGAGTTACCGAAAGCCATCGTGCAGAGACCTGCGAGGATTCCGGCAAACGGCAGATAGTGAATGGATACCTGACAGTCTTTCTTCTGGCGCAGCGCGTCGATGAAGAGTTGACCGAGAGAGTACGCGGTAATGAACGGGAACGCGATGGCAGTACACATCGAGAGATTGTAGCCGACGCTGGTGTTGATCCCGAGCATCTTCACGAGGTAGGAGAAGATGTACTGTCCGTAGTAATAGTAGTTGATCGGCTGGCCGGCAAGCCACGGATCCTTCGCCGGGAGACCGTCGTAGCGGACCATGGAGTTCATGAAGCCGAAGTCCATGATCTTCTCTTCACCGTTGATGATCGGGAAGATTCCTTTGCAGAAGGTCAGGAATACGAGAACAACGATGAATAACAGTTCTTCCCAGAGAATGTGCGCGATATTCGAGTTGTCAGAGAGCGCGGCAAAAGCGGCGTCTCTTGTCTTCGGAAGTCCCCAGCAGATAATCGCCAGGAGGAAGAACATGACCCATGTCATCGGACGGCTGAACGATTCCCAGATACCGAGATAGGATATAAGCCAGAGCGGTCCTGTAGTCAGAAGAATACCGACTGTTCTTGAAAAGCCGTAGCCGGCGGAAACAAATCCCTTGAAGAAGTGGGCAACGAGCGGGAACGCGGCCCAGCCGTAGAGATAAAGAAGACCCCACCAGGAGAAGAAATCCGCCTGGTCGCTCTTCAGATAGTATCCCAGTGCGAAGGCGATCAGCGCAGGTGTCAGAAGGAGAATAAATCTCGGGATGATTTTTTTGAAATCGATCTGTGAGAGTCCATCGAGGGACAGACGGTCACGGAATGTCACAGTGGAATCGTCCGCTGCTTTCTTTGCCTCATTAGCGATGGAAGACGCAGTTACATGTGCTTCGCGGACTGTACTTGATCCGGAATCACTGCGCGTCGACTTCGAGCTTTTTTTCACGAGAGAAATCCTCCTTGATCTTAGCGACGGTTGCATTGGCCTGGGATACGCAGGCATCCATGCGGAACTTCGAATCCTCAACGGGACTTGGTGTCATGGCGAGACTGCAGACGTAAAGACCCTCGACAGGCTGGAGGAATTCATCCAGCGGATGATTGAGGGGCTTGGCGTATCTTGTGCGCGTCAGTCTCCATGTACGTACGGAGTTTCTGGTCACGCTCGGATTCATATACTGAAGTCTCTTAAAGAATGTCTTAAATACTTCCGCATCGGACGCTGTCCAGAGCGGAGCGGAAGTCAGGAAACTTCCGGAAAGATAAAGAACATGTCCGCCGTATCTTCTTTCACCGACCATGCTCGTGTGCTGAATGATGCGCTGGAACGGCTCGTCGACCGGGAGCATACGTGAGTAGCACTCGGTAAACGGAGACTTCATCAGCATCAGCAGGCACATATTTGCCTGGTAGGTAACGTCCATGAGTGAATCACGGAAGTCGGTCGGCATGTTGAGTGCGTGAGTGATGTGTACGAGATTACGGCACGAACCGGTGTAGAGGATGGTGTCGCACTCGAGGAAAATCGACGAGGAATCCGCCAGTACGCACTGCACGCGGTAGCGCGGGCGTTCGGGATCGTCGCTCTCGGAAATGTCGGAAACAGTATATCCGTACTGGATGATGCCGCCGTGGTCAGTAATCTCCTGTACGAGTGCTGCCAGAAGTGAATGGAAGCCGTTATCGAGATAACCGAGCTTCTTCTTGCTGGCTTTGCCGTACCAGAGGGAATCGTACCACTGCAGTTCGTCGGAAAGACCGAGGTCCTTGAGAAGTGAGATCAGGGCACGGTCGGATTTACGGATATGGTGGGGGAGGAGTTCGATGTACTCCGAGCCCAGGCGGGAACAGGCGAGCATGCCGCCCGGTGTGGACTGCTGCTCAACGACCTGCACACGGAATCCGGCCTGCGCCAGCTTATAGGCACAGACCAGTCCGGAAAGACCGGCACCGATAACACAGATCGAGGTTTGCTCCTGCATGTGTCCTCCCTATCAGATCTTCTTGGCTTCCAGATAATAACGCTTCTCGACGGCTTCGCCCATGGAGAAGGTCTTTCTCGGGAATACGCCTTCCTTGCTGATGGTGTCAAAGAAAGAATTCTTCGAAACATCCGGAAGCAGGAAGCCGAGCTTGTCTTCCGCAGCGAGGGATCTTACGGAGTCTTCGCCGTGGATATAGTCAGTATGGATGGAGTCGGACTCGATGGAATCGAGGAATCCCTGGAGGGAACCGACTGCCAGTGTGTGCGCAGGAGAACCGATGACCATCGTGAAGTCTTC
>DBYF01000018.1:0-2807 GCA_002310155.1 Mageeibacillus sp. UBA1193
CCGAGATACATGGTGCCGAACGTCACAAGAAAGCTCGACCGCATCCCGCTGACTTCAAACGGCAAGACCGACCGTGTCGCGCTTAACGGGATGATCTGAGATCGGCCGCGAAATTCGAGTCGGAAAACTGCATTCGGTACTGGCGCGGTGTGAAACCCGTCTTCTCCCGGAACACCTTAATGAAATGACTCTGTGAGCAGAACGCGAGAGAATACGCGATCTGCGAATAGGTGTACTCCGTGCGTGTCAGAAGTGCCCGTGCGGTGTCGATCCGTCTTCGTGTGAGATAAGATCCGAAAGAATCCCCGATTTCTTCCTTGAACAGCGCCGCGAGATAATTCGGATGCATCCCGACCTGGTCCGCCAGATCCTTCAGCGTAATTCGGAAGGAGAAGTGGGCGTCGATATAGTTCAGGCACGTCATGATGGGCTTGGAGACAGGTTTCTCGTTCTTATATTTCCTTACCAGTTCGACCATTTCCGTCCAGCATTGCCGTACCAGATCCATGAGCTCACGCTCTGTGTTAAGAACGTCTGCTTTCCGGATATAGAGGTCGGACAGGGAGTAGACACGCTCCTGCGGAAGCCCTGCCTCGATCAGGTATCGGGTCGCCAAACCTGTCCCGATGATGAAAAGATACCGCATGTTACGGACCGGGTCGGAAGAGAGCTTGCCCTGGATCTCCGGGTTACTGATCCTGACGGCTTCGTCCACCGCGGCCATATCTCCCTGCATCAGCAGGTGATAGCGGAGGTTCTCCTCGCGGTAAGAGGTGTGACGGAAGCGGTTCTCGCTGTTCTCGTGAAGAAGGCGTGTGATCTCACTCTGCGGGATGAGGATCTCGGACATAGGAAGAGCTCCTTTGAAAAGTGATATTCATCTTAACAATATTATATATCCAAATCTGAAGAAAGAATATATTATTGGAGGTGAAAGTGCTTTTCGAGCCGAAAAGCACTGCTGACACAAGACCTCAGGAGAACTTACAATGGATATTCTTTACGCAGATGGTTCAGAGAAAAAGTACAGGGAACTTCCGAAAGAGACAATAAAGGATCTGGCCGTGGAGGAGATCACTTCATGGATCTCCGTCATGGCGGAGGAACGTGCTGTCCTTAAGACGATCCTGAGCCGGGTCCTTCTCGATCCGGAAGACATGCGATTCCGCCAGGAGATATTCCGGGACATCAAGTCGAACGCGGAACTTCGTGAAGGGCTTTATGAAGCGGCCTCGATGATCCGTTCCATGAAAGAATTCGCCGGTGCGGCAAGGGCGACCAGTGATAAAGACAACTCACTTTATACGATCCTGCAGGAGCTGCGCTCGATCTCTCTTTATTCGGATACGGCCCGCCTTCTGGCAGAACTGCTGAATAAGCACGAGATCCATTCCAGAGGACTTCTCCGCCTGAAAGAAGAGATGGACGCGATCGTCGGAAGCGAGAAGTTCAGTGAGCTCGGTGAGGACATCAAGAAGATGATGGACGATCTTTCTACCGTGAGATCTGCGATCATCGGCGTGAATTTCACACCGGATCTGGATATTGAAAATATTGCTGCCGTGGAATTCCTCCCGGTACCTACCCGATCGAAATACAGCTTTGCCAATGTGGCTGCCGGAATCGGTATCATGACGAAGGCAGGACAGGGCGCTCAGGCGATCGGAATGTCCCATGTCAACTCCGTCAAGTATAAAGATCCTGTTCTGGTCGCGCTGATGCCTATGATGGAAAAGCACTTGAAGCGTCATTTTTCCTCAGTTCGAAAAGTCATCGCCCAGTACAGGGATATGGATGTACAGGGCATTACAGAGATGTACGAGGGCATGATCTTCTACACCTGCTGTGCGCGCTACGCGGAAAAACTGGAGGAGAGGGGATACCGGACGTGCTTGCCGGATATCGTAAAGACAGAGAATAAGAAATGGGAAGTGAAGGACTTCTACAACATCCGACTGGCGATGCTTCGCGAGAAGAATGTCGTCGAGAATGATTTCTCCTTCTCGGATGAAGAGAGGATCTTCGTTCTTACCGGACCGAACAGGGGTGGAAAAACGATCCTGGAGCAGGGCCTCGGACTGGTGTCCCTTATGGCTTCTGCAGGACTCTTCGTTACGGCAGGATCCTGCAGCGGTATTCCTTTCAGTAATATCCTGACACACTTCCCGATCGATGAGAACCTGACCATCAATTACGGCCGTCTGGGCGAAGAAGCGAAGCGTGTCCGCGAGATCGTATCGGATACGGACGAAGACACACTGGTGCTTTTCAATGAGACATATTCCACGACATCATCATCCGATGCGCTGTACCTCTCGGAGGATCTCCTTCACATCCTGAAGGACAAGGGAGCAGCCGTGATTTTCAATACGCATATTCATGAGCTGGCGAAAGATATCCCGGAAATGAATGCATGGGAAGGTAAGGGTAAGATCATCAGCGTCATCATGGAGATCAAGGATAACGTTAACACATTCAAGGTCAAGCGGGCCGAACCGGACTACTGCTCCTACGCGAGGAACATCGCGCTGAAATACGGTGTCACGTACGAGCAGATGAAAGAAGAGTAATTGCAAGAAAAAAGCCGTACATATATAATTATCTGGAGCGCTGACAGACAGCGGTATTTTGGAGGTTAGTCAAATGGACGAGCTTATTGCGATTTTAAAGGACATCCACCCGGATGTAGATTATGCGACAGCTACGAATCTGATCGATGGTAAGATCCTGGATTCTTTCGATATCATTTCTCTCGTTTCGGAGATCGCCGACAAGTTTGACGTCGTTATCTCTGCGGAATACATGGT
>DBYF01000018.1:2920-4184 GCA_002310155.1 Mageeibacillus sp. UBA1193
TGATCCTTCTGGTGGCACTCTACTACGTGCTTCCGAAGAAGGCCAAGTGGCCCCTGCTCCTGCTGGGGTCTTACGTTTTCTATTTCTTTGCGGGCTGGAAGTTCCTCTTCTACATTGCTGCGGTGACGGTCATCACCTATGTGGCCGGCATTCTGATCTCGAAGAATAAGAAGAACGCCGATGCCCGCTTTGCCGAGATGAAGCTACTTGAAAAGAGCGGTGAGGGTTCTGCCGAGGAAGTCGGAAAAGAAGCCAGAAAGCGCTTCAAGGAAGCACAGAAGAAGCGCCGCCGCAGGATCATGGCGATCGGTATCACGCTCGCGCTTCTGATCCTCGCAGTCGTGAAATACACCAACTTCACGATCTACAACATTAACGGTATCCTCTCCATGTTCCACGCGCCAAAGAGGATCAACTTCCTGACCATCGCTCTTCCGACGGGTATCTCTTTCTACACATTTCAGGCCGTCGGCTACGTCATCGATGTTTACCGTGACCGCCACGAAGCGCAGAAGAATTTCTTCAAGTACGCGCTGTTCGTGGGATTCTTCCCGCAGCTGGTACAGGGCCCGATCAGCCGTTACGGCGATCTTTCCAAAGAACTCTATACTCCGCATTCTTTCAATGGACGCGTACTTGAGCGCGGCCTTCAGAGAGTTATCTGGGGTTACTTTAAGAAACTTGTGATCGCGGACCGTATCCTTCCCGCGGTCAGCACCATGATCGAGACACCGGAGAACTTCAAGGGAGCTTACGTCTTCCTCGTCATGATGTTCTACGCGCTCGAACTCTACGCCGACTTTACGGGTGGTATCGATATCACGATCGGTATCGCGGAGATGCTGGGCATCCCGGTCAAGGAGAACTTCGAGCGTCCGTTCTTCAGTAAGAACATCGCGGAATACTGGAGACGCTGGCACATCACGATGGGTACATGGTTCACGGATTATATCTTCTATCCGATCTCCGTCAGTGGTCCGATGCTCAAGCTCTCTAAGTGGAGCCGTGCGCACCTTCCGGAGAAGATGGGCAAGAGACTTCCGGTATATCTCGCATCATTTGTCGTATGGTTTACGACAGGTATCTGGCACGGCGCAAGCTGGAACTTCATTGTATGGGGTCTTGGTAACTTCGTAGTTATCATGATCTCCCAGGAACTCGAGCCGCTCTACGCCAAGTTCCATAAGAAAGTAAACACTGATGGAAGTACCGTATACAAGTCCTTCCAGATCAGCAGAACGATCCTTCTCATGAGTGCGCTCCG
>DBYF01000008.1:0-1124 GCA_002310155.1 Mageeibacillus sp. UBA1193
GGTTTTATGGCGCCCCCCATCCACTGGTTCAATCCGTTTTCCTGGATATTCCTGAAAGCATTTCTTTCCGACCTCGAGCTCGCCTGCGACGAATCCGCTGTCGCCAGATACAGCACCGATGAACGGAAAGCCTACGCCACCGCGCTTCTCGACTGCACACAGAGCAAGAGCCTCTTCGTCTCTGCTTTCGGCGGTGCCAAAGTCCGGATGCGTATCGAAAACGTACTGTCGTACAAGAAGATGACCGTGGTCTCCGCTTGCGGATTCACGATCCTCATTCTGGCGATCATGTACACCCTGCTTACTAACGCAGGCTAAAGAAAGGACAATCACCATGAGAAAGATCGTAGCAGTATTACTGCTTATTTTCGCACTCGCAACGCTTGCTTCCTGCGCATCGAAAAAGGCAAACGCCGACATCAGTCAGGAGAATAAAAAGAAAATGGAAGAACTGTTTCAGAAAAACTGTTCCGCAGATGAGGCCCTGAAACTGGCCAAGGAATCCGGTGCAGTTGTAATCGAAGATCTGACCTGCACCTCCGGAAAGGATGTCTGGGAGTCGTTTTTCAGAACCGTCTCTGACGGGAATTCCGCTTCAGTCCTCTGTGCACACTACTACACCATAGACAAAGACCAGATGAGTCCTGAACTATATGAACAGGAGAAAGACAACTATCCGTGTCTCTTCTTCTATCTTCTCGAATTCGACGGAAACACGTACTCGGTCAAGGCACGTCAGAGCAATTTGGATACTCTCGATCGGGAAGAAACCTTCAAGTACCTTCAGCACTTCAACGGCAATGCACCTGCCACCGCGCTATACCGCACTTACGACCGCTATGTGCTGCTCGATGAGAAGGCAGAAAACTGGGAAGAAATCGAAGCCGAGCTCTATAGTTCACAATACCCTTCCATGAGGAAGCAATGCTGGATCTATACGGATCTCACTTGACCCCCTGTGATAAAATACCAGACAGTACGAATGGAAGGTAGAGTTTCGAAGTTATGTCGAAGATATACTTTGTCAGACACGGTGAAACTGTCTGGAATGTGGAGAATAAGATCTGCGGGGCGACGGATAGTCCTCTGACGCAGAAAGGACACGATCAGGCGGTGGAGACGGC
>DBYF01000008.1:1271-1859 GCA_002310155.1 Mageeibacillus sp. UBA1193
GAGATGAAAAAAGGATTCGTCCACCGTTTCGGTGGCGGCGAATCCATGCTCCAGCTGGCGCAGCGTATCTATAACCTTCTTGACGATCTCAAGGCACAGCCCGACAAGACGTTTATCCTTGTCGCGCATAACGGCATCGCACGTGTCGTCCAATCATACTTCTATGAGATGACGAATGAAGAATTTGCTTCCTTTGGCATCAAGAACTGTGAAGTCAGAGAGTACGAATTCTGATCACATATCCGGATTCTTTATCCGGTAAAATCTCGCTTTCGTTTCCCCGATATTGCACTCGAACGGGATCTCTTTTTCGTAGGTAAATCCGAGCTTCTCAATGACGCGTCCGGACGCCGGATTCTCTACCGCGTGAAAAGCAACGATCTCCTTTGCTTTTATCGTCGTAAAGGCATACTCAATGACCTTTTTCATGGCTTCCGTAATGTAGCCGTGCCCCCAGTACTTCTTCCCGAGATTATATGAGATATCCCAAGCGTCAAATTCCTCATCGAAGTAGAGAAGACATGCGCCGATGATCACGCCATCTTTATCCGTGATGATCCATCTGTACCAGTCATTCTTTTCGATGTT
>DBYF01000008.1:1926-9885 GCA_002310155.1 Mageeibacillus sp. UBA1193
CATCCAGCAGTTATAGATCTCTTCGGTATCTTCCTTTTGGATCGGCCGAAGTATCAGCCGTTCGGTCTCCATTCTCTCGGTCATGCTCTTCCTCACAATGTGTCGATGATTTCCTTGGCCCGGTAAAGGACCGGCAGCTCACGGCTGGCGATCAGCCTTCCGATCTGCGTGTCTTTTCTCCTCTCGTACTCAGCTACCGCCTCATCGAAAGTCAGTTTCAATGTCGACAGATGGAATACGTCGATCTCATCCGGCATCAGATGCTTCTCGCCGAAAGACTTTACCTTGCAAAGATAATAGTTATTCAGGTTGTGTCTGTGGATCAGGTTATAGTAGTCACTGACCACACCGATCTTACAGATGACATCCACTTCCGCGCCCAGTTCTTCACTGAGTTCACGAAGGATCGCCTTATCCGGGTTCTCCCCCTTTTCCACGCCGCCTCCGGACGTCTCGATGATCGTCGCATGACCGAAGTCGTCTTGACGATGTGCTCTCATAAAATAGAAGTATCCGTCATCGTCGAAAACGATGGCACGCGCGATCGGTCTGTCGTGATCGATATACTCCAGCGGCCACTCGTTATCCGTAAGCTCAAGTCTAAGCTCCGCCCTCTTCTTTTCTCCCGTTCCACCTTCAAAGAAGTAGTACGGTCTGTCGCCGATGACCTGGACCTGATCGCCGTTGATAAAGATCGTGTCCTCTTCCGGCAGCGCATACACCGCCTCTTTTTCAGAAGTGTATTTCTCTATGAACTCCGTGAAGCGAACATGTGCTTCCGGAGTCCACTCATTGGTGTAATGCGGAAAGATCGAGCAGTCGTCCAGCGCGTTGAAGCCGGCGGTATCTTCCAGTGCTACATCGTTCGGATCCATGGCGATGGCCGTCATGATGTCCTTGCCGAAGATGATCGCTCCCGCAGATCCGCCCATAACGACTCCGTCGTTTCTGATATACTCTTCCATCTTGGCAAAAGCACCGCTGTCCTTCATTCCCTTTAGAAGTTCGAAAGTATTGCCGCCACCGATAAAGATGGATCCATAATCGGACAGGTTTTTCGCGGCCAGTTCTTCATAGGAACGTACCATATCGATAGAAGGAACTTTTACCTCGGCAAGTTCTCCCTGGATCCACTCATAGCATTCATCGTATGTGTGGTCTCTCTCTCCCATAGCCAGTGGAATATAGAGCAGCGGTTTTTCGTGATCGATATACGCATTAAATACACGATTCGCAGCGGCAGTCTGCTCGCCGCATCCGCCACCACATAAAAACAGTTTCATATTCTTTCCTCATCCTTCTTGTGATAGATCAGACAGAGAGTTTCTCACTCCACTCGGCTTCCTTAAACCCGGTAAGAACGAAATCCTTTCCGACCAGAAGCGGACGCTTGACCAGCATTCCGTCTGATGCAAGAAGCTTGAACTGATCATCTTCACTCATCGTCGGAAGCTTCTTCGAGAGTTCGAGTTCACGGTACTGAAGTCCGCTNNGAATCTCTTCAGCGGAAGACCGCTCAAAGCATAGTATTTCCGAAGCGTTTTCTCGTCCGGATTATTCTCTTTGATATCGATGAGTTCATACTTCACGCCCTTAGCCTCAAGCCACTTCAAAGCCTTCTGGCAGGTCGAACAACGGCTATAACAGTACACTTTTAACATAGTTACACCCTCGATTCATGGAGATATTTTATTCATTGTACCATTTGGAAGTGCTTTTCGGTTCGACCGGTGGTATAAGGATCAGTCGGGAACTAAGATATTCTTCTCGAACATCCGCTTCGGCAGGATCGACCGGTAGATCGAACGGTATCCTTCCGCGATCACCGCCCGGTTATGGGACGTCGTCACAGGATACTCCAGGAGAAGGAACTCCACTCCGAAAGTAGTCACACGGACATGTGTATTCACGCATCCGGCATTCAGGTAAAAGTTCAGTCTTCTTTCGCGGGCCTTCTTCTCCTCTTCCGGCACAGCCACCTCCGGATCTTCGATCTCGATGATCGTCACATCCGCATGCGTGCACTTCACCGCTTCCTTCAGGAATGCGGAACCGATGCCCTCTCCCCGCTTGTCCGGAACGACCGCATAGTAATCCAGAAGGCACGCCTCCTTCTCGAACACGAAGAACGCGTAAGCCAGTAATCCTCCGTCATCTCCAAAAGCACCTAGGCAGAGGTATTTCCCCTCCCGGATCGTTTTCTCGATCCTCGAGAGCGGCTTTCTCTCCTCATCGGGAAAGTCGTAACGCATATGCTTCTGATAGACGTCACGTACCTCTTCTATTTTCAGTTCACGGATATTCATAGATCAATAGCCTTTCGTGCGATCCACGAGATTCTTAAGCGGAAGACCTTTGGCGTAGTTCAGAAGGTCTTCGCAGAACATGTCTACATTCGTATCCAGTGTGTATTTGAGTGTCTGGTTTCCGGCAACGTGCGGTGTGATTAGAAGGTTCTTCGTCTTCCAAAGACGGCTGTCGGAGGGAAGCGGTTCTGTCCGGAAAACATCGAGGGCCGCGCCACCCAGTTCGTCCTTGTCCAGAAGATCGGCAAGGGCCTCCTCATCGATCGCGGAACCACGTCCGACATTCACGATATACGCGTCTTTCGGGAGAAGCGACAGGCGCTCTCTCGAAAGGATGCCCTTCGTCTCTTTTGTATCCGGAAGACTCATAACGAGAAGATCTGTTTCCGGAAGTACCTGATCGAGATCTGAAATCACAGAGATGCAGTCATAACACGGATCCGGACACTTTCCGCTCCTGTTCACGCCCACGATCGTCTGCGGTTCAAATGCCTTCGCACGCTTGGCAAAACAGGTGCCGATATCTCCTGTGCCCAGCACAGTGATCCGGCAGTCCTTCAGGGACTTCTGTGGCTTCGGGGAACCCCATACACCGCGAAGAGACTCTTCGTATGTGAGCGTCAGTTTTCTCATCATCATAAGGCTTACCGTGATGATGTGTTCCGCGATCGTCACGCCATACGCGCCTGACGAGTTCGTAAGCAGGCATTCCTTGTTCGCGAAAGAATCTTCCCCCATAAGATAGTCAACGCCCGCAGAAGGCACGCACAGCCACTTTAAAGCGGGGTTTGTCTTTGCGTATTCCGTTCCGAAACCATACAGCACTTCCGCGTCGGAGAAACCGCTGGGAATATCTTTTTCACTTTCGACAAAGCAGACGGATGCGCCCACTTCCACCGCNNTCTTCTCGATATGCCTTTCCTTTAATACGCTGCTCAGTATAATGATCTTCATTGGTGCACTTCTCTTTATGTATTACGTCACTTCGATGTTTACGGTCTTCATGTATCTGTCCAGAGCATACTCACCATCATGCGACTCGCCCGGGAAGAACGAACTCATGTCTGCTCCCCGTGTAATACGGGTAAGTCCGCATTTTACGAAGATGCTGATCAGTTCTTCTCTTTCTTCCTTCGGGCAGATCACGCCTGCCGTCTGAAGGTAATATCTCGCGTCGAAAAGCGCTTCCGTGATCTTTTCTTTCGGGAGCGGTTTGATGAGTACATTGCACATCATCGGAGACAGCTCAAGCCTACTGTCTGAAGCAAGTATCAGACTCATTCCTTTGCCTCGGAGAACATCATCGGATTTCTCCTCACTTCCGAGATAGGACTTCAGTCTCTGTGTGTATGCGACCAGCGTATCGCGGGCGCGGATACCGATCTCTTCCACGGCGTTTTCGCTGACCGCTTTCTGAAGGACCGGCAGAAACAGTTCCGCAAATGCCCTGACTTCCTTCATGTCATCGGTGTTGATGTAGATGACCTGACAGCTGCTACAGAGAAGCTGCTTGGTGAAGGAGATATGCTTCGCGAGCCCTTCCAGTTCTTTTTCCGCATCATCTGTTTTATCCAGATTCGAAACATAGCAGAAGCCGAGCTTCTGGCCCCACTCGATCAGCTTCACGCCCGGCTGCGCGAGACCGCGGACAGCTTCGATGGCCAGATCACTTCCCCAGACACTGATCCCGTTGGCAAGATCCGCCATCGCTCTCATGCCCTGAATATCCGTGGAGGACGTGTCGAAGACATAGATGTAATCCTTCAGATCCGGCTGATATTCGATCAGCTGCATGATGAGTTTCAGGGAAAGACTGTTGTCCGCCGATGGGAGCTTCAGGATGTTGATGTTCCCGGAAAGAAGGCCCTCCGCGAGTGAATACGCAGGAAGAAAATCCATGTTTCCCGCGGCGATATGGAAGATCACGCCAAGCGGCACTTTCTTCACTCTGATCCTCGAAAAACCCTCGATCTTATCTGTGGTATATTCTTCTGTATTTCCCAGTTCCGTACGGAGTTTCAGATGCAGGTAATCCTTCGCAAGAAGTGTATCTGCCTGCTTCTTATATGTGTCTACCGTATCTTTCGGGAAGGACGTCAGAAGGTGGTCGAACTTTCCGTCGAGCGTATCCTGGCGGAGCCTGTCGACCGCGTCGATAACGATCTCCGGATCGAGTGTCTTATTCTGAAGAACATAGGGTATCTTCTCGCGAAGCTCGGAAAGAAGTCTTCCCTGCTCTGAACTCTCATATACTTTTCCGTCAAAGAGGATCATACCTTCACCCCCTTCAGAATATCGGCAGCTCCGGCCGCGCAGGTCTTGATATCTTCCGGCGCGACACGTCCGACGATCTCAAGATACGGTGAAGTCACACCGCAACCACATGTCTCTCCATCGTGAAGGATACCGAGATCATCGGTCATGACTGAAAGAAGCGGTGTTGCTTTCGCGATCGGAGTGATCAGGTTCACAAGACCCATCTCACCGTTCTTCATCGGTTCAAGAGTATCCGGATCACGGATGATCACCTTACTGTAAACAGGTACATGGAAGTGATGGTTCTTGCAGTCACAGTACAGGATCGGATGCTCGACCGCGCCGAAGAATTCGACGATGTTCTCTTCCTCGACACCCAGAGTTTTCTTGGCCATCTTATAGAACGTTTCCTTGTCTGCCGCTTCCTGATAGAACTGTTTCCATCCGCCGCCGAGCATGATCTTGGAGCCCTTCGGAAGCTTGAAAGAAAGTCCGTTATCTTCCAGGAGACGGAACAGGAAAAACGTGTATGATGGGAATCCCATAAAGCGGACAGGGAGCTTTCCCTTCTCGTACTTTTTCAGTGCCTCAACTATGCCTTCGAAGTCCGGTTTATATCCTTCAGACGTATGCTTCAGGATATACTTTCTGCTGACGGCAGGCGCCAGGAAAGTTGTCAGATATGCGGTCTTCGCGACAGCCGTTTTGTTCGATCTGTGGGGCTTATAACCCATCACGATATAACGGCATGGCTTGATCGTCGTGATCCCGTGATAACGTGTAACTTTGAGTGACATTTTCAGCGCCGCCATAAGCGCGCTGAACTCAAATCTGATCGTGCTCTTCTTTCCGCTGGTTCCCGAAGAAGTAGTCTTCACAAGATACCGTCCCGAGCGGAAATCATGCTGCTTAAAAAGCATTGTAGGAAGCACGGGAAGATCGGATATATCTTTAATATCTTCGGACGTTTTTACGCCAAGTCCGTCACATATCTTTCTGTAATCTTCGCAGTTAGAAATCAGATAACTGAAATTCTCTTTGGTAGCATTAAGAAAAAGATCCGACTTCGAAACGTCATATGGATCTTTGCTCGAAAAAAGTTTTCTCCTAAGTTTCATACCCTCGACCCTTGTGAGATGAAGTCTCACCTTTGCCGGTTACCCGACAATACATCCAACCCCTATATGAGCATATGATACTCCATATCCTCCGTTTCGGCTATATGAGGGATGTTTTACGGATCCTGAAGCGTGTCCATATAACGCTTCAGAAGCTCATTGCTGTATACTTTTTCCAGATCCGATTCTCTTACGGCCTTCCATAGTTTTGCCGCCACTTTTAGTCTTTCCGGGAATACTTCCGTCGCCGGATCCTGACAGAAATCCTTCACGAACTTGTTCCACTGAAGCGCAGACCTATCGTAGGTGGCATAGGACTTTTTTCCATAGTAGATATCCAGTAGATCGCCCAGGGTAAAGGCTTCGTCTCCGTTTTCTTTTACAGCTTTTGCCGTCGCCACCATATCTACATTGAACTTGAATCTGCTCTCTCCGGTCTGCTTCTCGAAAAACTCACGGAACCTCGGACCGAATGTAAATCCACACTCGATTAGACCTGTCTCAAGTGTCAGTTCTGAAACTACCGGCTTCTTCTTTCTCGCAGGCTTTTTCTCCGGAAGGATCTTCTCTCCTGCGAAGTACGCTTCGATGATCTTATACAGTTCGATCTTTCCGCTCGGTGCTTTCAGACCATGTGATTTGCAGATCTTAATGAGCTCGTCCCTGTACCAGTAGTACTTCGAGAACTCGGTGAAATCCTTGAGGCTGTCGAATTCAGGCCGATTCATGTTTCTCTCATTCCTTTACCGGCGGCTGCCACGGTTTCGGGGTCAGAAGTGTAGTTCTTCCGATATCCGGGAGCACGTCGTAAATGGAGCATCCCATTCTCTTCTCGAACTCTTCCTTGATGGCGAATGCAACTTCCCATCCACGGATATATCCTTCCATGATTCCGTATCTTCTGGTCACATCAACAAAACGCTTCTCAAGGATAACAAAACCATAATCCACGGCAAGCGCGTCGCAGAGCTGGATCAGCTTATCGTAGTCATCTGCCTCGATGGAGGACACATATTCCCTGATTCTTTTCTCATGCTCCGTTTCCGGATCGTAAGTAAATTCATCCTTCATCAGAAGATATGAGTGTGTCATGCAGATACGCGCGACCTCATCCCAGCCTTTCTGTATGCAGTATTCATAGCCTGCGTATACATGCGTAGGTATATCAACGATACCTACACGTCTGCCGATGTCATGAAGCACACCGAAGATGAATGCTTTATCGGCATCCATTCCTTCGATCTTCTCTGCGATATTTCTCGCAGCAACACCTACATTCAGAGAATGCTTTGCCCATGGACCGGGGTTCATCTCCTCGGCGATCCTTAATTCTTCCAGTGCTTCTTCTTTTGAAGGTATCATCTTATGCCCTCGCTTCCTTCTTGAAGTCCATTCTCTGCAGTGCTTTTCCGTTCGGAAGGTCCTTCAACGTGTTTAGAATCAGTGAATAACCAATCTCCTTCATCGCCTGATCGAGCGCGATGTCATCCATCTGGTGATGTACTTCATCCAGTTTATCAAACGCATGAATATACGGAGAATCCGACACCCACTGTGCCGTATCCGTGTTGATCTGGATCACGCAGGAAACATACTCCGGATCGATCTTCTGAACTGCCTTCTGAAAAGCAGGATAACCGATGTATTCGATCAGAAGATTGGCGATCACAAGCTGCGCTTCCGGAAGCTTATCTGCTTCATTTATGAGATCGATCTTAAGGCACTTCAGTACGCCCTGAAGCTGCGGATATCTCTTGTCTACTTCGCATAGATACTCTTCGTTGATATCCACACCATATACAGTCTTATACTTGTCTTTGCTGACATGCTCCAGACCATTACCGCCGGCGACACCGAGTACCATGGAAGTCTCCACAGGATATGCTTCGAACTGTTCCTTCATCATCGCATTCATCGTCTGAAGCTGATTGACGGAATCAAGACTCATGTGGTTCTCATAGTCATCCAGTTTTATCTCGTTCCAAGGGTTCATAGAAGTATCCATTTTCACATCATTATTTCTGTTCCGGATTCAGCCAGGAGTACACAAGTGAAGTGAATATCTCCGGCTGTTCGATCTGCAGGTTATGCCCTGCGTTATCTACCGCACAGTATGTGGCTTTCGGATAGATCTTCAAAAGGTCAAACTGATCCTTATATCCGACTTCCGAATCATTCTTCGCGGCAATGATCAGCACCGGGATCTGTGATGGCTGATCCATATCATCCGGGTCAAAAGAAAAGCTTCCTTCAAGTGTTGTGTTGAGGAAATCCCAGTC
>DBYF01000076.1:0-17529 GCA_002310155.1 Mageeibacillus sp. UBA1193
GTACGTGTAATGACGAATCCTTCGGTCTTCGCATTGATCAGAAGTCCATCGACCGGAGCCTGCTGGACGATCATCATGATACGGTCAAAATCGAGGAGCTGGATCAGTTTCTCCGGAAGTCCGTCCATGATCTCGAGCTCATGCGGATCAGTAAAAGCTGCAAGATAGTTCTTGCCGTCTTTTCCACGAAGAAGAGCTACGCCTACCTTCGACTCATCACCTTCATTACCGGGCTGATGCATAGCCGGAGAGAGGAATTTGGCTTCTGTAGCCACATGTTCTACCAGACGTCCCATGAAGTCTTTATCCTGCTGGAGTCTCTTCGCTTCACGGAGAAGACCGGTAAGATAAGGGTTAATGGCTTCTTCCGAAGCATTCTCTTCAGCATAAAGGGAATTCACGGAAGACAACACTTCATACTTTTCGACCTGACCATGACGAAGACCTTCAAGAACGACTGCTACGTTCTCTCCTACTTCTGCCTTGGGGAGTTTGCTCATCAGTGCATCCTCTACACGGACAGCTCTGGTCTTGATCGATTTATTATTCTTTCCCAGAAGGAAAAGCTCCTGGCCTTCCTTGATCTCCGCGCCACGTACATTTCCGATGACAGAGACCTCAGTAGAAGTCATCGAGAGAACTTCTTCTACAAGGATGGTGAGAAACGGATACTGGATCGCTACGCTCTCCTTCTCCATTGACTCATTATTCTCAGCCGCGTTTTTCTTTCTGTCAAACAATCCCATTTTTCTTCTATCCTTTTCTTTTTATTTCAGTTCGGATCAAATGATCATCCGAAATCGATCTCCTTTTTAATGACCGTATCCCACAGTACCTTCAGCTCATCATTCAGTGATTTTGCCTGAAGAGGTATGGAAATCGTTTTTACCTGAGCCGGGTCTAATCCTGCCTCAGTGATCAAACTGGTTCGGATTTCGAAGCAGCCCTTCTGTCTGCCATACGGCGGAATATATAGGGCCTGGATTCCTGTTTCAAATACGATCTGATCGATCGTGATCTGGCCGCCTTCAAGCTGCAGTTTAATGTAATCTGTAGATTTATTTATGAATGTATAATTCACGACGAGTTTTTTGTCCTGAAGTTCGAATGAGTCGATCACGAACTGGGCACCTTCATTATCAAGAACGATCGTAGAATTGGGATCAAGCGGTCTCTCTTCATAATGGAAAGCATCCTCACCCTGAGGGTAAAGCGTAACCGGGATATAATTCAGAAGGAGTACCGGATCCGCGAGAACAGCCGTCTGTTTCGAATTTGAAGGAATCGCAAGGAGCAGGAACGCGAGACGTGTCGGCTCGACTCCGGCATAATTCTCTGCACACAAAGCAAAATTCGTAACATCATAGAGGACCTGATGCGGTTCGATCGTCTCAGATTCATATATGAAATTCGGTGCAGCGCAGCCGTTATCAAAGACCGGATTAAGCATACGGATCTTATAAGGAACATCCGATTTATTCTCGATCTCAGCGTTGATAATATACTGATCGGCAGTTACCTCAGAACTGATGATCGTGAAACGGAAGAACTCATTATCCACGACAGCCGCATTCTGGAGCGGTCCGCTGAAATAGCCGTCCACATCATTGGTCAGACCAAGAGAAGTCTGATTCACAGGAATCGGAGTCGGTGTCGGAATCGGAACATTCTCGGCAAAGATCGATCCGTCACTGATAAACTGGTCAAGAGAAGTTACATTCATCTGGAATGCAGTCGCATCCGTGATCTCAGCATCAGACTGATCTTCGGATTCGATATCAGATTCTTCCTCGGTCTCCTCTTCTTCAGTAGGAGCTGTACTGCCCTTGCGGCGCAGTTTACACGAAGGAAGGACCATCATGAAACAAAGCATGAGGGATATGATCGCGATGAATCTTTGTTTCTTCACGTTGAAGCCTCCGAATACAGAATAACTGTCTTATTTTACCACAAATCACGGAGGCGCAACAGATTACTCAATGCTTTGCCATTGTAGCGATAAACTCAGCGATCGCCTTACACTCTTTGTACTGGTACTCAGCATCAAGAAGTTTCGCTTCATCGTCACTGTTTGACAGGTAACCCATACGGATCATAAAGGAAGGTACAGAATCAGCCCAGTTCAGCCCGCTGTATTTCGAACTTGCTTTGCATCCGTTAAAAGCACTTCCCGTCTGAGCCTCAATCGTCTTACCGAGGTTCTCTCCCCAGCCCGGAAGCGAGGAAGCGTATTTACCGGAAGCCGGTACGATAACTTCACAGCCACTGGTCTTGGAATCATTAGCTGCGTTGCAATAGAGGCGGATGAAGACATCCGGATCGTGAGATACTGCAAATTCAGCTCTTTCCTTATTGGAAATATCTACATCATTAGTTTCACGTGTCAGATATACTTCACATCCGAGGGATTCAAGATACTCTTTCAGAAGAAGAGCTGTCTGGAGATTGATCTCAGATTCATCTGTACCGGAAACAGTACCGACATAGCCCTGAGCAGATTTATCCTTGGAACCGCCCATATCGGAAGACATAACTTCAGGATCTGTATTAGCGACCGCCTGATGACCCGGATCGATTACAACACAATAACCCGCAAGAGTCGGGCCGCCCGCCGGGAAAGGAGTTACTGCCGGAGTCGGTGTCGCTTCCGGAAGAGTTGTTTCAGTAGTTGTCGTCTCCGGTTCTTCAGAAACGGTAGTCGGTTCAGTTGTCACCGGCATCGTAGTTGTAGTCGCACCGGTCGTGTTCTTAGATTTCGTCGGCCAGTGTGTAACTGCGTAGACGATTCCCATAACGATTGCAAGGATCAGAAGGATAAACGTTGTCGCGAGAATGATAGATACACGTCTTCTCTTCGCCTCCAGTTTCGGGTCACGAAGTCTCCTTGTCGGTGTGGAAGTACGATGCTGAGCACCTGATTCCGGTACGCGTCGTGGCTGTGCGGATTCGGTTCTCTGAACATTCTTATGGGCTGCAGCACCTGGTCTCTGAGGTTCTTTATGCGCTGCAGGCGCAGAAGAGTTCTGCGTTTCTTTATGAGCAGCCGGTACAGCAGCTTTCTGCACTTCTTTCTGAGCCGGGTTTACAGCCGCGCGATGTGCTTCTCTATTCACAGCCGCAGCAGGAGAAGCCTTGGGAGCTTGCTTAGGAGCAGGCGCATTCAATGAAGTCGGAGTTCCGGCTGTCGGTACTCGGCGGATCTCATTCATCAGCGATGACAGATCCACGACCTGATCATTCTGCGGGACCTCCCTTTTCTGGTTCATCAGATCACTAAGATCCGGGACCCCGTTCTCACGTGGTCTGTCCTGTCCAAGATTTGGTCTTTCATTCGGTTTATCCATACGCAGATCCCTTCAAACACAAGTTTACAGGTTAGATTCTAACACAGCGCTTGTGGCACTGAATTTACATCTTTGCGTATCATTTATTACAGAATTGTGCCGTTATACTTTCAGGACAAAAAAACAAAAGAATTCTATGTAAAAATGTTTTGAAATCTTAAGGGGAATCGTATAAAATTATATTACTTTTGTATAAGGGGAAGTTTTTGTGACACGGAAAGATGCTATCGTAATCGGCCTCGGTATTTCCGGTTGTTCAGCGGCTCGTCTGCTGGCCGAATCCGGGTATTCTGTTACCTGTTTTGAAGGAGAATCCCATATTGGCGGTTCTCTCTTTGAAGATGTGCGTCCGAACGGCATCCGTGTACAGACTCGCGGACCTCAGATCTTCCATACTGACAGCGAGAATGTCTACCAGTTCATCAAGCGTTTCGGTTCTTTCTTTCCGTACCACCACCGTGTTTTCCTTTCCTATCAGGATACGATGGTACCTCTCCCCCTCAACGCCAACTCTCTGAAGAGTCTTTTCGGAGCGAAGCAGTCGGAATCGCTTCTGTCCCGTCTCAGGGAGTCTTTTCCGGATGAGAAAAGGATCTCCGTCGATCAGCTGATCAGCTGTCACGATTCAAAATTGATCGATCTGGGACGTTTCATGATCGAGAATATACTCACTCTCGATATCAACCATAAAGAAGGCAGTTCATTTATCCCTGCGGATGATTCCTATATGAACGATGCTTATGTCGATATCGGAAACGATGACTGCTACTACACCGACAGTATTCAGGCCATGCCTATGCAGGGCTTCATGTCGGTCATGGAAAACATGATCGATCACCCCGCGATCAGCACATATCTGAACACAAATGCGCTGACACGTATCTCGATCCATCAGGATAATTCAACAGTGCTTTTCGATGGGATCCCTTTCCATGGCCCCATCATCTACACACCTACCCTGGATAAACTCTTCAAGTACTGTTACGGGGCACTTCCGTACAGATCCTGCAAGATCTCATTCCAGGATATCCGCACCGATTTCAAGAATAACTGCGCTGTGATACTGTCCCCGAAGAGCAGGGACTTTGTCCGTATTACAGAAAGCAAATACATGACACTTCAGGATATGAGCGGACATACCAGTCTCTGCATGGAGTCGCCTTATGAATCCGCGTCCAGAGGCATCAACGAACCTTTCGAGCCGGCACTCACTCCTGAAAGTATTGAACTGTATGGGAAATACGCGGCGCTAGCAAAATCATGCCCGTCGATCCATCTCCTCGGACGTATCGCATGTTACCGCAACCTTTCCATCGGAGAGACGATCGAGCAGACGATCGACGTCATCTCGAGACTCTGATACATCATTTCAGATACTTAATTCCGGAAATCAATCTTCTGATTCAAGTGTGTATACGGATACCGGTACTTCTTCCGGTCTCTGCATCGTAACACGGAAGTATACGTTCTCATCACACTTAACATTGACCTTTAACCGAACAGATCCTGTCGTGTTTACACTCGACAGATCAAGATACGCGGAAAGGTCGGAAGCCGTCAGACTATCCATTACATTTTTACGTCCGACGATACGGACATTGACCAGCTGCATCGGATACTGTGTCGCCAGGTTCTTCTCTTCGAGGGTTTGTGAATTCTCATACTGGAGCTGGAGTGTAAAAGATCTCTCGGTGACCGGATTGGTCGTGACCTGAATATACATCCAAAGCATAAGAGAGAACGCGAAAGAAAACAGGAACAGCAGCGCATTTCTGGCACGCTTTTCCTTCATCTGCTTCTTTTTCTTTCTGGCAACGATCGGAACGGTCTCATCATCTCTCTGATCATCCGCGGCATCACGCAGGGACTCAGCAACAGAGAAAGCCGTTACCGGCTCAGAAGACGCAACAGCCTTAGCAACCTTAGCCTTCTTCTTAGCATTCTTCTTATTATGTTTCTTACCCTTGCCGATGATCGCGAGCTTACCGGTATTTCCGGAAGTCAGGCCGAGAAGATAGAAAAGATTCTTACGAAGATCGTTTCCGTCTTTCATCTCATAAAGAGTACCTTCTACCGCGACAGAGATCGTACCGCGCTCTTCAGATACAACAACAGCAACAGTATCACCGATCTCACTGGCGCCAACCGCAGCTCTATGACGTGTACCGTAACGCTCGATCATGTGGAACGTCTCGGAAAGCGGGACATGGCATCTCGCAGCTATGATCCTGCCCTCACGGATCAGGAGCGCACCATCGTGCATCGGAGAACCTTTATAGAAGATCGACTGCAGCATGGAGTTCGTTACAGACGAATCAAGACGGACTACATTCTCCTGTTTCAGAAGTTCCGACAGTCTTGTAGATCTTTCCAGAAGCATGATCGCGCCGGTATAGGTCTTACTCATCTCCGTGCAGGCCTTGACGATCTCATCGACCATCGTGACGTAACGGAGCGTATCATCAGAATCCTCATTTACGATAACATTCGAAAAGGAAGAAAAAGACTTAAGTCCGACAGTTTCCAGCGCATGACGGAGTTCAGGCTGGAAGATAACCACGAACAGGATCGCGATAATATAGAGCAGTTTGTTAAAGAGGAATCCGACCATCTCCAGGCCGAGGAAACTGCAGAACAGAACGAATGCCAGGATTAGCAGAACACCCTTAAGGAGCTGCCAGGCACGTGTATCGCGAAGGATCTTCAGGAGCTTATAGAGAATAAACGTAACAAGAAGAATATCGATCACATAACGGACGAGATCCAGCGGTCCGCCAAAGAACATGTAACCACTGTCCAGACTGGAAAATACTTCACGGATAAAATCTGTGAGATTCTCAAACATGTCATTTCCCTCCCTGATCGATTCTATTCATTATATCACAAAACAAATTGACCTGGCGAGAGGCACGGAATGCCTGACAGTTCTCGATTCAGACTTCTCCGAGTTCTTTTCGTAAAGACGGAAGGTCTAAAAGATTGATCGTTCTTCCCGTCACCTTGATGCTCCCTTCCTTTTCCATCAGCGAAAGCTCCCTCGAGAAACTCGGACGCGGGATCGCAAGATACTTTGCGACCACTTCTTTGGGAACAGGAAGTGTCACACTCTCCGAATCCTTCAGATCAGAAAGGGAAAGCAGATAGTAAGCGATCTTCTGACGGACCGTCTTTAAGGAAAGAAGCGTGATCCTCTGATCCTGCGCGCACGTCCTTTTGAAAAGCACTTTCAGATAATTGTCTCGGATCTCAGGATATTGATCCATCATCTCCTGCAGTTGTTCCATAGGGACCGTCACGATCGTAACATCCGATACAGCTTCCAGTGCATATGCAAATCTTGCCTTCTTCTCAAAGACCAGTTCTTCCCCGAAACAGCATCCCGGATCGATAAGGCGCACCATGGAGAACTCTCCGGAAGAAGTATACTTCTGCACTGCGGCCACACCATGTGTCACGATAAAAAGAGAAGTACAGTCATCACCTTCGGATACGATCAGCTCACCTCTTGCCCACTTCTTCGTGCGTGACATGGAAAGAAAGGATTCTTTCACCTGATCGGCAACGCCTTCAAGAAGTGGAATATCCATCATGATCTTTTCTTTCTTCATACGATCTTCTCCTCAGGCAGCGTGTCATCAGACTCTGCCACAAGCTTTCCTTTCACAAATACTTTACGGACACGGTATGCGCTGTCGAGAACGACCAAATCAGCGTATTTCCCTACCTCGATCGTTCCGGTTTCATGATCGATGTGAAGGACCTTCGCAGGATTCAGTGTGCACGCTTTCAGCGCGGTACGAAGCGGCAGCCCCATCTTCAGAAGGTTCAGGAATTCCGTGTGGATATCCGTTGTAGAACCCGCGAGTCTTCCGTTACCGAAATCTGTTCTTCCCGATGTAACGCGGACCGGAGTACCGCCCAAGTCATATTCACCATCCGGCATACCGGCTGCACGCATTGCATCCGAAACCACAACTGCCCGGTCTTCACCCAGAGAAGCAAAAGCGATCTTCAGCACGGACGGATGTACATGCATCCCGTCGCAGATCAGTTCACATGTCACACCTCTGTCCTCAAGAAGTGCGCCTACACTTCCGGGTTCGTGATGAGAAAGCGGATTCATCGCGTTAAAGAGGTGCGTACCGTGGGAAAGCCCGGACGCGATCGCTTCCCTGCAGCAGTTATATGTCGATGCGGTATGCGCCGCGGAGAGCACATACCGGTCTTTCATTTTCGAAATAAAATCACAGGCTCCGGGGAGTTCCGGCGCAATATCGATGATCGAGATCAGATCCTGCGAAAAACCGGATAAGATCTCATCAATAAACTCAGTAGACGGATCTATAGCATAGTCTGTATTCTGCACACCGCACTTCTCTTTCGAAAGGAAAGGACCTTCCAGCCGGACACCGAGCACTCTTGCTCCCTGAGGCTCCTCTCTGCGGAAGTGATCAGCAGAAAGAAGCACACGGATGACATCCTCTTTGGGGATCATCATTGTCGTCGGACAGAATGAAGTAACGCCTTTACCAGCCAGATAAGAAGATATCTTCCGAAGGCTCTCGATATCACCATCAGACGTGTCCGCACCCATGGCACCGTGCACATGAAGATCGATAAATCCCGGTATCAGGATCATCCCTGTACAATCATATTCTTCTTCATCAGCAGGAACAGAAAGTATGTCTTTGGCGATCGCGGAGATCCTGCCGTTATCCACGGTCAGTGTCATATCCTTTAAAAGTGAAAAGGACGGATCTACGATATCTACATGATTGAGCCGCATAAGTAATAATCCTTCCGGACGGACATTCCCGTTCGTAAATATTTTACATCGAAAAGAACTAGTTCATCAACACAGGTAAAAGTCGTCCGTACCATCGCAAACGTGGCATTTTTCTTTACGAAAAGGCACATTTTTCCGATTTTACGAAAAACCCTGCTCCATATCGTGTAAAAGGGACTATAATCAAAGTCAGTAAATTATAAAGTTATGTAGGAGGATTATTATGTTCCCAGAAATTACGGTTACTAAGACAACCTCACCAAGACAGAAACCGCAGCCGGGTCAGCCGCTGCCGTTCGGACACATCTTCTCTGACCACATGTTCGTTATGGACTATGTAGAGGGTCAGGGCTGGATCAATCCGAGAATCGTTCCTTATGGTCCGTTCGAGATCGAGCCGTCCGCTATGGTATTCCACTATGGTCAGGCTGTATTCGAAGGCCTTAAGGCATATAAGTGCGAAGACGGTACGATCAATCTCTTCCGTCCGGCTTGCAACTTCGAGCGTATGAATGACAGTAACGACCGTCTCGTTATCCCGAAGGTCGACGTAGACTTCTGCGTACATGCGATCAAGCAGCTCGTTGAGCTCGACAAGGACTGGATCCCGTCCGGTAAGGGCGAGTCCATGTACATCCGTCCGTTCGTAATCGCTACAGACCCGTACCTCGGCGTACGTCCTTCCAACACATACAAGTTCTTCGTACTGCTCTCACCTTCCGGTGCTTACTACGCACATGGTATCCAGCCGGTTAAGATCTACGTTGAAGACAAGTACGTTCGTGCTGTACGTGGTGGTACAGGCTTCACCAAGTGCGCCGGTAACTACGGCTGCTCCCTGATCGCTCAGACCATCGCTCATGACTCCGGTTACGAGCAGGTACTCTGGCTCGACGGTGTTGAGCAGAAATACATCGAGGAAGTTGGCGCTATGAACATCATGTTCATCATCGACAACAAGCTCGTTACTCCTTCCCTGGCAGCTGGTTCTATCCTTCCGGGTATCACCAGAAGATCCTGCATCGAGATCGCTAAGGATATGGGTCTTGAAGTTGAAGAGAGAAAGATCTCCATCGACGAGGTCATCGAAGCAGGTAAGTCCGGCCGCATGCAGGAGTGCTTCGGCTGCGGTACCGCTGCAGTTGTTTCTCCGGTCGGTGAGCTCAAGTATGAGGATACAGTCATCACCATCAACAACGGTGAGATCGGTCCGATCACACAGAAATTCTACGATACAATTACAGGTATTCAGAGCGGTAAAGTTGAAGACAAATTCGGCTGGATCACAAAGGTCGACTGAGCACTTCAAAAGTGACGGAAAACATCTTCCGTCACACACAAAAACAAGCAATAAAAATGAGCTGTTTCTTTTAAAGGAGCAGCTCATTTTTTGCCTGGTATCACTACGTTTTTCCCCATATACAAAAATAACCATCTGAACAAATCAGATGGCCATTCTTGTAGTTACAAAACACGGACAATCTTTCCGTCTTTCTGTGAAGATAATACCATGTATTCAGCAAAATAACAAGTGTCAAAAAAGAACTTCACAGAATTGTAAAACGGTTTCAATTTTGACGGATCAGAAACTGAAAATCTTGAAGTCGGAAAGACCGAGACGGAAGTTCAGACCGAGTACTTTTCTGTATGTAGCAATGAAGAGAACGAGTAGTGCAATTCCTACAAGAACAGTAAGCACTCCGACGAACCGTGGCATTCTTGTCGAGTTGGTTACGTTGGTCTTCGCGATGCGGTCATGCCATGAACGGGAGTCCGGATCAGCAGAACCACTCAGGTAAGAGAACAGACCAAGAATAACCGTGAACAGGCAGATGATCTTAAAGAAGCTTCTGATGATGCAGTAGATCATTGAGTTTCCCATATGGAAATCTACGTCACAGTTCATAGCCAGCTTACCGGGCGTCGTAGCGAAGAGACGGACAAGCAAAATGTCCAGTACAAAATAAGAAACGATCAACACGATAAGAAGTTTGATCAGCTGGTCACGTGAGAGGATCGCTTCCTCCACTTCTGTATTGATCTCGGATCCTGAAAAGATCAGCATCGAGATACCACCGGCAAATCCGAGAAATGTGATCAGATCTAAAAATACCGCAAGTAAACGGTCAACCATTGAAGCATTAGTATTCATATGTTACCCCCCTGTTTATAAATCAAATATAGCACTCTGAAAAAAACGCGTCAATTCAACGAGTGCCATAGTAAAAGAAACACTTAAGAACATCACCGGATTCCCATCGGAAATTCAGCGACTGGAATTCACCCGGTCGAAGCGGCGTATACTTGGCCTCATCATTGCAGTGAGTCGTCTCCACGTATTCCGGATCCTCGGGTATATCTTTCGAGAAGAACCCGAGAAGCTCTTTATCATTCAGTGAGATCTGTGCATTGACACAGTTCTCCGGGATCAGGACATCCAGACGGAAACGCGTCGGCTTATCCATCAGGAACAGGAATCCCAGGACCTTTCTATCTTCTTTCGGTGAAGTAACACGCTGACTTACCGTGACCTCACTTCCATCCAGAGTAAAGTGATAATCCCGGTCGTCCAGTTCACTTACGACCAGTCCTGAAAACAGGTCACCCCGTATGATCTGTTCTTCTCCATTCTCCTGCATATCAGTCTCCTTTTTCCTCTTCTTTCTGTTTGCTTTCGGCTAAGGATGCCATCTTCTCTTCCTTCTTCTTCGGCGAGACAGTCGGCTCGAGGCGTTCGCCTTCCTTGTACTTTGAGATCGGAACACAGTCCTTCGATCCCTTCTCTACCGCTTTTATGGTAATGAAAGATACTACATTGATCCTGGTCTCCAGACGCTTTTCATCCAGCGCTTCCTTGAGGAGCTCCGAGGAATCCAGAGGAGTGTCCCTGACCGCGCCGTTATAGTCCTGAAGTGTTAGGTTCTTTGTCTCCTTCATATCCGCCAGCTTCGAGAAGTTATAATCCGATGACTCGAAGAATACGACCGGAATATTCTGGTTGTCGAAGACAGTGTAATCCGAACGCACCTTGGTTACTTCACGGTATTCATCGTTGATGGTATCACCGTTCACATCGAAGTTCAGAAGCGACATATTGTAGTAGAGATCCACTCCTGTCGTGGAGTAAAGGCTGTTCTCATATGCCACGTCATAAGCCTCGTAGAGCTTTCTTCTGAAAGAGTATTTATTTCCCTCTAAAAGAGAAGTCAGTCCTGCATGTGCATAGAGTTTATCACCGGCATAGATGCTCTCGATGCAGTACATACAGTCGATGCTCTTCTTCTCTTTCGCGGACAGTGACTGAATGAAAGTCTCCGCGCCGAGATAGTTGGATGACGACGCTCCGAAAGCAACGATGACCACATCATATGCGTAGGACTTACCAAACATCTCCTTGGCGATCGTCATCAGTGCACCGACACCGCAGGCATTATTCTGGATACCATCGTACTTGGGATAATACGCTCTCTGGTCATAGGTGATCGGAGCATCGTAATGCGCGCCGATGACAACGGTCTTATGTGTCTCATTATATTCGCCGAAGGAATCACGCTGCATGAAACCTTCACCCGGGATACGTACGATATAGTTATACGATTCTTGTCCGTTTCCGGGGATCTTCTGGGCTTCAACTTCATAGCCAATGGTCTCAAGTTCGTTCTTGATCATCAGGCCCGCGCCCTGTTCTCCCGCGGAAAAAGCACTTCTATACGGGAATGTCTGCGCAAGTTCAAGTGAGAAATCAGCGCCGTACGATCCGTACTGGGCAGGCTTCTGCTTTTCTTTCTTCTTTCCGCATGAGGAGACAGCAACTGCCATCCAGACACTCATGAGAAGTGATATGATCCGAAGACCTTTCGTATGTGTTCTCTTATTCATTCGTTCTCCTATATTACCGGTCACATTAATCACAGATCACAGCGAGTTTTTCCGAGAAAAACAGCAGTGCTTCTGCCTGCGTCATGACCGTTCTTCGGATAGTACCGTTTCCGGATGCCGAGATCACGGGGACCTCGTCCTTATATACGGAGATATCCTTCATTATGCGTTTGATAAGTGAATCCTTCGAAACACCTTCCAGTTTTCTCGGGAATCCGAGCATATCGTAAAGACGGAACAAAGGCTCTGAAGGATTCATAGCGGCGACCGCGAAAGCAAGCGCCTCACCTTCTGAATATCTCAGGAAACGGAAGTGCTCAAGGATCGCTTCCTTGATCTCCTTACCGAAATCAAAAGCCCGGGGTTCCATCTCGCGGATACGTGCCTTCGCAAGATAGCATTCATCAATGGTAATGAACATGTCAGCCTTATTCACCAGACGGTTCAGAAGCGTGATCTGATCGAGCATCGCGTATCTGATGATTTGGGCATAACCGTTCTTCATGAAAGATTCCGGAACGGTCGGCAAGAAGTCGACATCCATGATAACGCTTACCGGGCAGCACTTCACGCTGATGCAGTCCTTATGGCTCATGTAATTGAGGTAGGTCGTATCCGCCTCAGCCGACTCGAGCATACCCATCAGGGTCGTCGGAACCAGACAGTAAGGAAGGCCTCCGAGGAAAGTGGCAGCGGCAAATGCTGTAACATCAAGGACACTTCCTCCGCCCCATCCGACGAGAAGATCATCAGGTGTAAAGGAAATATCCATCAACCTCTCAAAGACCTGCATGACAACATCAAAGTTCTTCGAAGACTGACGTCCGTCGATCTGGATCACCGTCGGCTTCACACCGCGGGATTCCAATTCAGAGATAAACGTCATATGGTGAAGTCCGTTCACTTCCTTATCCGTAACGACTGCCACCTGCGGCACATGCTCACCTGAACGTTCACGGATAAGATCAAGAAGGCAGGAATAAGCTATACCGCGACCGCACTCGATCGGATATGAACAAAGACTCTCTACGCATTTTACGGTAGCCATGAGCGCTCCTCTCCTTCTTTTCATGCTATTTACCCTTGATATGATAACACTTTTGCGGATAACTTTGTACAAAAATGTACGACACGGGTGCTTTTACAGAAGAGATATGTGATAAAATAGGTTGTTACAAATAATAAGAAGAGGTAGAGAAACATGCCTATTACAAATCCGGCGATCCGCACACGATTCGCACCCAGTCCCACAGGCTTCATGCACGTAGGAAACCTTCGCACGGCTTTGTACGAGTATCTGATCGCCAAGTCCCTTGGCGGCACATTCGTACTCCGTATCGAGGATACTGACCAGGAACGCTACGTGGAAGGCGCCGTGGATATCATCTACAAAACACTTAAGACCGCAGGTCTCGTTCATGACGAGGGTCCGGACATCGGCGGTGAGTATGGCCCTTATGTCCAGAGTGAGCGTATGGCTCTTTATAAGCCTTATGCTGAGGAGCTCGTTAAGAACGGCCACGCTTACTACTGCTTCTGCTCTAAGGAGCGTCTCGCTTCCCTTCACGAAGAAGGCGGCGTAGAGGGCGGATATGACCGTCACTGCCGTGATCTTTCCGAGGAAGAGATCAAGAAGAACCTCGAAGCAGGTGTTCCGTATGTTATCCGTCAGAAGATGCCGCTCGAGGGCGAGACGACATTCCATGACTGTGTATACGGCGATATCACCGTTCAGAATAAAGAACTCGAGGATCAGATCCTTCTGAAGGCAGACGGTTATCCGACATACAATTTCGCCAATATCATTGACGACCATCTCATGAAGATCTCCCATGTCGTACGTGGTTCCGAGTATCTCTCGTCCACACCGAAGTACAACCTCTGCTACGAGGCATTCGGATGGGACATTCCGACATATGTACATCTTCCCCTCATCCAGGGCAAGAACGATGACGGCACGGTAAGCAAGCTCGCTAAGCGTCATGGATCCACAGGTTTTGAGGATCTGGTCGCACAGGGTTTCCTGCCGGAAGCGATCATCAACTATATCGCGCTCCTCGGATGGTGCCCGAAGGACAATCAGGAAGTCTTCACTCTCGATGAGCTCAGCAAGGCTTTCGATATCTCCGGTATCAGCAAGTCCCCGTCCGTATTCGACTACGACAAGCTCGAGTGGTTCAACGGCGAGTACATCAAGAAGATGACACCTGATGAGTTTATCGAGTTCGCAAAGCCGGAACTTGAGAAGTTCCCGATGATCACACCGGATCTGTATCCTCTCTTTGTCGAGATCATGCAGCCGCGTATCACCAGACTCCCGCAGATCAGCGAGAAGCTCGGATTCCTTCTTGAGCTTGCCGATTACGATCTGGAGCTCTATGTACATAAGAAGAGTAAAACCACGAAGGAAGGCTCTCTTGAGATGCTCAACATCGTTCTTCCGATGCTCTACGAGATCGAATGGACCAAGGATTCTCTTTCCGAGTGCCTGACAGGTCTGGCCGAAGGCATGGGCGTCAAGAACGCGCTCGTTATGTGGCCGGTAAGAATTGCGGCTTCCGGTACGGCAGTTACCCCGGGTGGTGCTGTCGAAGTCATGCTTCTCCTCGGTAAGGAAGAAGCCCTGAAGCGCATTGAATCCGGACGACAGCGACTCTCAGCTGCTTTGTCATAATATCAGAGAAGCACGAGTGCTTTTCGAACAAACAAAAACAGCACACAAAGGCGTGTGCAAGAAAGTGAGAGTCAGAAAATGAGCGAATATAAGAGTTTTATCCATGAGGCAATCGAGACTGATATCGGACCGGGCGGACGTTACGAAGGTAAGACCGTTCACACACGTTTCCCACCGGAGCCGAACGGCTATCTGCATATCGGTCATGCAAAAGCACTGGAGATCGATTTCGGTATGGCTGAACAGTACGGCGGCCTTTGTAACCTCCGTATGGATGACACCAACCCGACGAAGGAAGACGAAGAATACGTCGAGGCGATCAAGGAAGACATCAAGTGGCTCGGACATGACTGGGACGACCGCTTCTACTATGCTTCTTCCTACTTCGACAAGATGTATGAGTACGCTGTCGAGCTCATTAAGAAGGGTCTGGCTTATGTCTGCCAGCTGACTCCTGAAGAAATGAAGGAGCACAGAGGCGACCTGACACACCCGGCAACGAGCCCGTATCGTGACCGTCCGATCGAAGAGAGCCTGGATCTTTTTGAAAGAATGAAGAACGGTGAATTTGAAGACGGCGCCATGACACTTCGTGCGAAGATCGACTTGGCATCCGGTAACTTCAATATGCGTGATCCTGCGATCTACCGTATCAACCACATGCGTCACCATAACACAGGCGACAAGTGGTGCATCTACCCGATGTATGACTTCGCCCACCCGATCGAGGACGCTCTCGAAGGTATCACACATTCCCTCTGTTCCCTCGAGTTTGAGGCACACAGACCGCTGTATGACTGGGTCATCGAGAATGTATCCGTTCCTTCTAAGCCGCGTCAGATCGAGTTCGCAAGACTCGGTATCACACATACGGTCCTCAGTAAGAGAAAGCTCCGTAACATGGTCGAGAGCGGTCTTGTAGACGGATGGGACGATCCGCGTATGCCTACCCTCTGTGGTCTGCGCCGTCGTGGATATACTCCGGCATCCATTCACAACTTCCACTCCAGAAACGGTATATCCAAGGTCAATGCAGTAGTTGACTACGCATTCCTCGAGTACTGCCTGCGTGAGGATCTGAATGCCACAGCCAAGCGTGTCATGGGTGTTGTACATCCGGTTAAGCTTATCATTGATAACTATCCGGAAGACAAGACAGAAACATTTACAGTCGAGAACAATCCGGAAAGACCGGAAGACGGTACACGTGAAGTTTCCTTCTCCCGTGAGCTCTGGATCGAAGCCGATGACTTTATGGAAGTTCCGGAAAAGAAATATTTCCGTCTCTTCCCCGGTAACGAAGTAAGACTGAAGTCTGCTTACGTCATCAAGTGCACAGGCTGTGACAAGGATGAGAACGGCAATGTTACCGCAGTACACGCTGAATACGAAGAGTCCAGCCGTGGCGGTAATCCGGCCGATGGACGCCGTATAAAGGCCACCATTCACTGGGTAGATACGAAGACTGCACTCGACGCGACAGTACGTCTATACGACCGTCTCTTCACTGTAGAGGCTCCGGATCTTGCAGACTGCAACTATCTTGATTTCATCAATCCGGATTCCCTTACCGTTGTTGAAGGCGCCAAGGTTGAAGCTTCCCTCGCTGACGCGAAACCGGCAGACAGATTCCAGTTCCTGCGACTCGGATACTTCTGCATGGATACCAAGGACAGCAAGCCCGGCAAGCTGATCTTCAACAGAAGCGTATCCCTGAAGGACAGTTACAAGCCTCAGGCATGATGTAACACATCTTACACAAGATAAGGAAAAGGACGATCTTATGATCGTCCTTTTTTAGTGGCACGGGTTTGCACGGGGTTATGTAAAAAGGACTGTTACAGATTATGTAACAGTCCTTTTCTATTTGAAATTGAATAAATCAGAGTACCTGACGATACTGGTTAGCCTGAGCCTGCTCAGCTTCCTGCTTAGCAAGAGCGTCACGGTCCATAAGAGCTACTGTTCTAGGAGCAACTACGAATGTCTTTCTGTTCTGGTCGATCGGCTTAACATTACCGTCGATAGAATAAGCTGCACCGGAAATATAGTCGATTACGCGCTGAGCTACGGAACGGTCTACGTTCTCGATGTTGCAGATTACTGTGTGACCAGCACGGATGTGATCACAAACCTGCTGAGAAGAACGGATGCTGTCCGGCTGAAGGATTACAACCTGAGTATCTGCAGCCTGAACGTTCTTGATCGGTACGATACGATTGTTCATTTCCGGGATCGGAAGCGGCTCGAGATCTGTGTAATCACTCTCTTCTACATGAAGATCATTGAGGTTTTCTTCCTCGTACTCATCTTCATAAATTCCGTCATCGCCTTCATAATAATCACTGTTGTCAACGCCTGCAATCTTGTTTACGAGACTATTCCAAAAACCTGCCATAACTACCTCCAAAATTTACTGCTACAGTGCTTTGAGCACTTGCGAATTTCACTATGAGGCTAGTATATGTCTACTGTTTTTTCCTTTCAATAGAATCGAAGCATCGGTAAATAACATGTAACTTTGACATATTACCGTGTAACTTTGCTGAAATATTAGAATATTTTTATGTAACAATTTGTGCAAATCATCACACAGGATCAGGGTAATCTCTTTTACCGAAAATTGCAGTTCCGATACGGATATGTGTCGCTCCGCATACGATTGCGTCACGATAATCCTGACTCATTCCCATGGACATATACTTCCACTTTTCAGAGTCAGCACCATTATCCTTCAGATAATCGAAAAGCACTCGTGCCTTTTCAAACACTTCTCTGGCTTCTCCTTCCCTGCTCTGGATCGGGGCCATTGTCATCAGGCCGCAAACTTCCAGATTCGGAAGTCC
>DBYF01000076.1:17586-19666 GCA_002310155.1 Mageeibacillus sp. UBA1193
ACATTCACTTCCAGGAGAATTCTTGCAGTGATGTCTTTAGCTGCATATCTTTTCGAGATCTCTTTGGCCAGAGAGAGCGTATCGACAGAATGGATCAGATACGGATCTCCTGCGATCAGACGTACTTTACGGCTCTGTATCGTTCCGATTAGATGCCAGTTCGGATGAAGTCCCATCTGGTCCAGGATCTCTTTCTTCTCATGCATTTCTTCCGGACGGTTCTCACCGAGATCGGTAAGTCCGAGAGAAAAAGCCTGAGCCGCATATTCTGCCGGGAAAAACTTCGACACACCAATGAGCGTGATCTCCGAAGGATCGCGGTTTGCTTCCGCTGCCGCTTCCCTGATACTTTCTTTTACCTTAAGGATATTCTCCTGCATTTCTTCGGGACTGAACATATGCATGGTTATTTCTCCACCTTATCTCCTTCTTTTACAGTAGAAGGGTTCGTAATAACGATCGTACTGATGCTCGGGATCTCTGCCTTCTCAAGCGGCGCGATGATCGCGTATTCTCTGTCGTAATCTTTTACCTGGACCGTATAGCCTCTTGCATATCCGCTCTCATTTACATAGATCGTAGCAATACCACGGTCATAATCTGCATTTGCAAGGGATGTTACCGGAACACGGATACCTGATGTCTTTGTCTGTACGATCTCGATATTGACTGTTCGACGGTCCAGGAGGCGCTCTACAGAGTTGTTTGTCTCAAATACGACCAGCAGTCCGTCTCTTGTAACAGAACAGCGGATGACCTTACAATCCGAGATCGTAACACCCTCCGCAGGGATACGGATGACATGATTCGACTGAAGCTGGAATTCTTCCATCGGTGCGTCTTTCAGATGACATGCGAAGTACTGTACGTCATTCTGCACGATGCGCAGAACAGGCTCATTCTGCTTGATCTGAAGGTCACTCGTAATAATACTGTTGCTGCTCGAGATAAGCTCATCACACTTGGTATCGACCATATCCAGGAGCAGATCCTTGGTAATATCTGTCTCATGGCCATCGAGCTTATAAGACACGATGCCTGGCTCCGTTGCAGAGATCGAACTTGCACGGTTCTCCAGCAGCTGTCTGAGTGCCGTCTCACTGGAACGGAGTGTCGTAAGCTGTTCGTCTTCAAAGTCGACATCCTTCAGTTTGGAATCGCGCTTCTCCATCAGTACACGGATCGAGGAAGAGTAACTCGTCATATTACTGAGGTTATTAAGGATCGTATCCTGACGGATCATCGTAATGATCGGATGGATCTCTTCATTTGCTTCGCTGAAGACGGTCTTTGCTGCAACGCCTTTGCCCTGATTGATCAGCTGGCGTTCGAGATCAACGATCTGTTTCTCAACATTCTGAAGATCGACAAGTGTGGACTCCATCTCTTCAGGAATAACTCTCGCCAGGATCTGATTCTTCGCGACGCGGCTGCCCTCAGTCGCCTGTGTCATCAGTTCACCGGCGGATGAGGATGTAAGTACTGTCTCATTACGTACGACCAGAGCTGTCGCGCCGATCGTATGCTCGATCGAGCCCTGGGTCGCAAACGCGTACTGTGGCTTGGCCGCAACATAATCAGTCAGATAGAAATAGGCAATGATCAGCATTCCGACCAGGATAAGCACGCAGAGGAATCCGTTAAACGCGGCGCGGAGAGAATCTCTCTTTCTCATCTTCGCCATATGCTTCCTGCGCTCTTCGACAGATTCGGGACGCATGGCTTCGAAGGATTCCGGAACAGCAGCTGCTTCTTTCTTCGCAGCCTCTTCTGCCTCAGCCTTCTGCTTATTCTTCTGGATCAATTTATTCTTGCGGTGTACCTTACGGACCTGCCACCAGGAGAGTTTCTTCGGTGGGGTCTTGGACTGTTCTTTCTCGACCGCATTTGCAGGAGTAACGATCTGCTCATCACCAAACAGCGGACGGCTGTACTTCGGATCCATCTGATCCGCCGCACGTGCAGTGGAACGGTTCGCCGACGAGGAAGCCGCATTAGAAGATGCAATGCTCGAGGAAGAGGACGGACGGTTCTGGGAAGATACCGGACGCTGCACGTTCTTCTGCTGAGGATTGGTGTT
>DBYF01000076.1:19719-19974 GCA_002310155.1 Mageeibacillus sp. UBA1193
GTTCTTTCTTCACGGAAGAAGCCTGATTCACACCGGAACGGTTCACGGGACGGTTTGCAGGACGGTTTCCTGCCTGACCGGAAGGGCGGCTCGAAGCACGGTTAACCGGGCGCTCCGCCGGACGGTTCGCCGGACGGTTACCCTGTCGGTTTCCATTATTCGGGCGTTTGCCGTTATTAGGCTTCTTCCCCTTCGCCATAGATCAGTTCTTATTCTCCATCATACCCGAAACGGCCATCATGACCGCCAGTTTTA
>DBYF01000074.1:0-9744 GCA_002310155.1 Mageeibacillus sp. UBA1193
AGCCGCTCGACATCGACATCGAGTAAACCCCGGAAGAGACCGTCCTGAGATTCAGGATGGTCTCTTCTTTTTATACCTGGAAGTTCTTTTTTCGAAGAATAATATACGTTACAATGTTCGAAAAGCACTCAGGAGGCACGCCATGAAACAGTTACCGCCACTTCCGGATTACGATCACTGTCTCGTCAATCTCGCAAGCTCGATGCTTGTTCACTTCGGCGCTAAGGCCACCACGCCAACGCTCCCCCTCGCGGATTCATATCTCGCGAAGGATTATAAGAACGTGGTCGTACTTCTTCTGGATGCCATGGGTGTTTCCATTCTTGAAAAGCACCTGTCCGAAAGCGGCTTCTTCCGCTCTCACCTGGCAGGTTCCTACTGCTCGGTCTTCCCACCAACGACGGTTGCCGCGACTACGGCAGTCACGAGCGGACTTTTCCCGTGCGAGAGCGGATGGCTCGGCTGGGACGAATTCTTCCCGGAACTCGGAAAGAACGTCTCCGTATACTTAAATGCTGAACAGATGCAGGAAGCGGGTTCGCCCTTTGCCCGTGAGAAGGAAGTCAAACTCGATGAAACCGGCTGTCCGGATGTCGAAGAGAGATTACCGATCGAGGGATTCCATGCCGGTTTTAAATACACACCGTACGACAGCATCGTCACGAAGATGATCAATGCCGGATCCGAGGCCTTCTACTCTACTCCGTTCGTCGAGCCGTACCCACAGGATCCGGATGCCATTTTAGGCCGTGTCACTGACCTCTGCAGGCAGCCCGGTAGGAAGTTCATCTACGCCTACTGGAACGAACCGGACGGCACGATGCACAGGACCGGAACCACAAGTGATAAAACTCATGAAGTGATTATCGCGCTGGAAAAGAAAGTCGAAGAGTTCGCATCCACGCTATCTGACACGCTTCTTTTCATCACGGCAGACCATGGACACATGGACAGCAAAAACCTCTGTATCCTCGATTATCCGGAGATCATGAAGTGTCTTGTCCGCATGCCGTCGATCGAACCGCGTTCACTGAACCTGTTCATCAAGGACGAATATAAAGAGGAGTTCCCGGCGCTTTTCGAGAAGACTTTCGGGGACAAGTTCTGGCTGGTCCCGAAAGATGAAGTCATCGAGAGAAAGCTCTTCGGATATGGTACGGAGGCTCCGGTCTTCCGTGACATGCTCGGCGACTTCCTCGCGATCGCGATCTCCGACACATCGCTCTTTAATACGCATAAAGAGGCAGTTCTCATGCCCGGCGGACACGCGGGTCTGACGAAGGAAGAGCTCGAGATCCCCTTGATCGCCGTCGAATTGAAGTGACCGATACAACCTTCCGGAAGTTTGGTATACTAATTTCGTGTGAAAGTTTTTCGCAACGAAAGTAAGTATTTCTAAACGAGGTGGACCGTATGACAAAGGCTGACCGATATCTGGTAGACGATATTCATAACATTCTGGAAAACGGCTATAAGGACGAAAATCCGCGCCCGAAATACGAGGATGGCACGCCTGCTTATACGATCAGCGTCAACCACGTCATGAGAAAATACGACTTGAGCAAGGGTGAGTTCCCGATCAGCACACTCCGCCGTCAGGCATGGAAGACCGGTATCCGTGAGATCTTCACGATCTACCAGAAGCCGACCAATGTCCTCTCCGAGATGGCCGACATGAAGGTCACCTGGTGGGATCCGTGGGATATCGGCGACGGCACGATCGGTCAGCGTTACGGCGCGACCGTAAAGCGCTACGATCTTCTCAACAACCTGATCGCTGATATTAAGAAAGACCCGTACGGCAGAAGAAAGATCATGTCCCTGTGGCAGGAAGCTGATCTCCGTGAGACTCTCGGTCTGGCACCGTGCGCGTTCCTGACGATCTGGAATGTCCGTGGCAAATACCTCGATATGGTCATGGTCCAGAGATCCGGTGACATGCTCACCGCATCCGGTGCCGGCGGCATCAATGAGATCCAGTACGCCGCTCTTCTTCTCATGGTCGCTAGAACCACGGGATATGAAGCCGGTGTCTTCACCCACTTCGTAGCGAACGAACAGATCTATGACCGTCATATCGATAACGCGCATGAGCTCCTGCGCCGTGCGGAAGAAGCCGGTGCCATGGCTCCTGTTACCTCGAGTGAAGTCAAGGTCCCTAACCTGATCCTGAATAAAGAATCCGGCTGTGATATCACTTCGATCACCGTTGAAGACTTCGAGATGCAGAACTACGAACCGATGCAGCCGCAGCTCACTTTCGAACTGGGAATCTGAGGGACGATCATGCCGCACAACATTTATCCTGAACACGATATCAACCAGGTATTTGACTGGATCCACGCGACGCTTTCTTCCGGAAACGTTGCCGATAACGCACTTGATGAAATGTCTTTTCTCAACCGTCTATTCGCCGCCCTTCCTGTCGAAGCGGTCGAATATGGTATGCAGTTCCTGCATGGCAAGAGAGACCTTCCGAAGGTATGCGACGAGATCCTGCCTCTTTATATCCGCTTCGTAAACCTTGTCGATTACTGCGAGGTCGTTGAAGCTTTAAAAGAGATCCCGAAGAATCCGACTCCGGAAGAGCTCAATGTGCGCATCAAGATGCACGGAAAGCTCGACGAGATGGAAGAGTGCTTTTGCAAGAGCTTACTCGGATTTGCTTTTAACAAGGACGCTTCCACCGGGAAAGCCGAGCCGGAACCGGCCCAGTCTTCTTCTTTCGAGAACCCGAATGTGGAAAATACCGACGAACAGGATAATGGCAGCGGAAATCTCCACCTGATGAACAGCCTCGCGCCTGTTTTCGTCTGCGAGGATCCGATGAAGACCGCGCTCTTCTATGAGACGAAGCTCGGATTCCACGCGAGCCATCTCGATGACGAGTCCATGCCGCATATCCGCCTGAAAAGAGACAACATCGAGATCATCCTCGTACAAAAAGAAGAGAATGAGACGGTCACCCGTTCATCCTCCCGTTATGATCTTTATATCTTTGTCTCTGAGCCCATGATGCTCCAGCTGGAACTTCAGGGTAATGGCGTGAAATTTGTAAAAACTCTCGAAGAATCAGATACCGTCCATACGAACCGTGAATTCATCATCGAGGATATCGACGGAAGAAGGATCTGTGTCTCTCAGGAGAGCAACTGATCCCGGGAAAGTGATTTACCCGGCGAAGTACTTAAAGAACGCCGAATCCTCCATATCATTGACATAGAGTTCGAAGACCCACATGAGAGTCTCATCGTGGAAATCACCGAAAGATCCGATGCTGTCTTTCTCATCGATATACTGCTCATCTCCGGAATACATCCTGTAAGTAACAAGCGGGATGGTAAGGACATGGTTGAAAGTCGTATATGAGGCCACCATCAACAGCGCCAGAACGACTCTTCCCTCGATCGCCTTTCTTCTCGGAGTCGAGTTATCCCGGCACATCTCGAAGCAGTCAGTGATATGCATGACTACATAGATCGAGATCAGGAACATCGGCGCCAGGCTTCCTCTCATCAGGAAGTCATTCGCCTCAGTCATCTTGTAGACCGGAAGGATCAGAAGTGTAAGCAGCGAAGTCCAGAAAAGCGGATCTTTCTTATGCTTCTTATAGATCAGGAGTACCCAGATACCGAACTCGAAGATCACGTAGAACAGATAATCCTTGATCAGTTTCAGCGGCGAATCATAGAAGTTCCATATCAGTCCGTTCTCCCCTGTCGCGCTCGGATTTGACGTATAAAGCGCACCGAAACAGATCAGGCAGATGATCGGAACGATCAGATTCATCGGAGTGATAAAGTCCTTCAGGAAGTTCTTCAACGTCTCCTTCTGACGGTAGGACATCACGAACTTACAGATGCACAAAGGAAGAAGTCCGATCGTCGCCCATGGAGAGTAGCAGAACATCAGACCACCCAGAAGGCCTATAGAACGGACATTTCCGGATGTAACGAGCAGGATCGTGATCAGCCAGCCCGGAATACTCTGGTTGAATACATTCATGAGCTGGAAATAGTTTCCGTGAATGAACAGATGGCTCGTCCATCCTTCCCACGTCGTCGCCGTGCCCGTAATCACATTGATCGCATATGGAATCACGTCGAATCCCGCAAAGAGCATCAGGGCGACGAACAGCATCTTCGACGCGCGTTTATACATAAGAGATACGCCGATCGTTACCAGGAACATTCCGATCGCGCTCCAGATCACGAGAGCAATACGTGCCGCCAGAAGACCGAACATCTTACCTACCAGAGCCGGAAACATCCAGAATACAAGATAATATGTCAGCGCGCCGTGACCGTTTCCTAACTGGGCGATCACCGCCGGATTCGTCTGTGTGGAATAATCGTAGACGACAGGCCACTTATAGTGCACCAGGTCATTGAGGATGGCATAACGGACACGATGGTCTTCGGATGTAAAAACGAACTCGCCGATTCCCGAGAGGACCAGAAGGACAAGTAAAGCCAGACTGACAAAGATAACGAAGCTTGGCTTGACGGAGATAGACTCAGCGGCGAGCGTGCAGCGGTCTTCTTTTCTTTTCTTATTGTCCAGAAGGCACAGAGTCACCGGCACGATCAGACCAATGCCGAAAATAGCCGCCCACAGGGGCTTCAGATATCCGAGGAAGAAGATCAGGACCGGGAGCGAAAGATAGATAAGCGCCGCACGGAAAAAACCTGCATATGTAACCGTAAACTCCTTGGGAAGCAACGGTTTTTCTGTTTTTAATGAATCAACAGTATTCATGACCCTCTCCCGACCATTCTTGCTTTTTTGATTATATCACCAAGAATATCCTCACACAAAACCGCATAAAAACGGAGGATAAACGGTGAACCGCTCATCCTCCGAAACAGCACTTATTCAGTTATCAATCAGGAAAAATCACTGTAGTTCCAGGTCCTGCCCCACTCATCGGACATCTCGCCGGTGGTCGTGTTTACAAAAACCTTTGCTACCAGGACATTTGCCTGAGATCCATCACGGGATCTGACATCAAATGCAAAACCATCAGCAGTTTCTTCGATCTGCGATTCAAAAACAACGAGGTTCAGCTTCTGGCCGGCATCCTTCTCATAGAAAGCAAATGCCGCATTGATGTACTTCTCCGCTTTTGCGTAGAGACCGTCAGCTTCCGTTTCTGCAGAAGTTTCCGCTTCACCTACCGATGATTTCGTTTCTGTGGACGGCTCCGCCTTCACTTCTTTGGAAGATTCAGCTTCCGTATCCTCAGATGTAGTTACCTTTGCAGTGGTCTCTTCGGCTGTGGTAGTAGTTTCTTTTTCTTCACTTGCCTCAGCAATAGATTCAGTTGTTTCTTCCTTAGACTTTAAGGTCTCGCTGTCCTGGGACTTGCAGGCAGTAGCTGCCATCATAGACATAGACAGACATATAACAAGCGCTGTGCTTAAAAGTGTTTTTCTTTTCATATATAAGATCCTCCTAACTCGAATCTATGAGCATTCTAACACTACAAGCAGGAAAGTATATAAGCATTTTGTCATACGTATTAGGATCCCCTTACAATAAACAGAAGAGCACCAGCCATAAGGCAGGTGCTCTTCTTGCAATAATTTGTTTTAACTCGTGATCAGTTGCTTCCGCCGCCGTTGATCGGAGGTCCATCAATATCGCCCTGATTACTTGTGATGATCACATCTTCCGCATCAAATACGATTATATCCAACAGAACTTTCTCATACTCCTGCATTTCTTCGTTCCTCCTTCTCATCAAGTATTATGCGCTTGGTAATATTCCAGTGACGCTTTATGGTACAAGTAGTACATAACCAGTGAGTCCTGCTTCCAGTGCGTGGAGTCATAGTCATTCTGAGGAATAACAAAGCACGCGTCAAGTACATATGACATCGGACAAGCATAGATGAATGCAGTATTTCCAAGACTCGTAGTGATCTTTACAGTCTTAAGAGTATTCAGATCCTGCGGGAGGATGCCCTTGATCGTATACTTTATGTACTTCTTCCCAGACATGGTCACTTCACCCGATGCTGTAGCACCTTCTACCGAAGTAACAGTAACATTATCATTCAGGCTGATAAAGATGTTCAATGCTGTATCCGAATTCCAGGTCAGGGAATACATCACGGAATTGATACCTGCCTCAGCCGTGTACAGTTTACTGAAGGGTTTAAGAGCTGTTCTGACGGCACTAGGATCATAAGTTATATACGTTGCACGCGGGATTTCTGCATGAGCGGATAGATTATCCTTCCATCTTGCAAATTGCATATTGTAACCATAATTCCAAAGAGCCTCTACAACATCTTTCTCATCATCGTAAGCTCCGGTAGTATCTTCCATAACCGTATTAATATAATCCATCGCGGAATATACATTTCCTACTTTCCTGCCGCCTCCGAAGTAGAGCGTCGCAGAAATCGAATCGGCAAGTTCCAGAGGATTGATATAGAAAGTATAAACAACCGTTCCATCATCCAGCTTCTGTGCAGCAGAATAGTTCATTCTTCCGGTTCTTCCGTCGCTTCCCTTGAAGAGCATATATGTGCTCGACGGGTCAATAGAATCCGGATACTTCACACGGAAACGGACACCGATCTGTCCGGCAAGTACCAGACTATGATGGGTAAAAGCCGGAACAGCTGCCTCATTGGCATAAACAGCGGTCAAAACCGTATCTCCGCTCAGTGAGATAAAATCTCCGGCTGCTCTTACTGTATCCTCATTATTTACCTTCCATCCCATGAACGTAAAACCATCCGGCGCAGTAAACTCACTTACAGGCAGGATGTAATCTTTGTACGAACAAGCACGGACAGCATCCATGCTGCCGGAACCTTCTCCGGCATTAAACGTTACATCATACTTCTCATACAGCTGAATATTGACAGTCGTTTCAGGCATTTTCAGCCCTTCATCATCCTTCTGAAAGGTTGCTATATAGGCCTGATAATCATCTCTGTAAAGCATGTTATCCTGATACAGTACCACACTGGTGGATGTCTGCGGATCAACATACGACAGTTTCGCACAGTATTTATCTCCAAGATCCTCAGAATAAATCTTCAAAGGAAACACTCGGCCAGCTGAAACATACCCCTCAGTTTCCTCCAATCCGGTACGGAATGCAGGAACATAGCCCCAACCATTCGGAGCTCCGGTAACCACTACCGGATACTCTTTATGTCCGCAAACACATTGATGTGTAGCGGAATCAAAAACATGGCAATCCTCGTAACGAGAGGTAGGGTAAGAAGAAGTACCATATGCACAATACTTACATTCATTCCAATGGTAATGTTCAACAGGAGAATCTATCTTATCCTCATAACAATCAGAACCGGGATGTGAACATGACCTGATCCATACCTCGGCAAGAGTATCAAGACAATCATCACGCTCATCTCTCAGTGCGCATTTCTCACCATTCTCACCGTAGAACAATGCCATTTTTGCCCAGTTACGGAAGTGTGTATTGTCGTTTGAATCTGATCTGGTCGACAAGAAAGCGTTACTACATCCCTTTGCATGAATATAGCCTTCAGCATTAGAGGGTATCAAAGAAATACTAGTTGACGGTTCACCGCTACCGCAATAGCCTATTCCGGGACCACCCTGAGATCCTCCAAATGCATCAATTTCAGCTTTATCAGCAATGATGAAATAATTAATTGAATCCCAATAACCAATTCCCGGGGCCGTTCCGGATCCTGCCTTTGCCTCAATTGAACCTCCGTATAAACTGAAGCCATAAACCTCTTTCGCACCGATACCGGCACCACCGGCACCACCTTGTGCCTCGGTATGACCACCGTACACAGTAAGCCCACCACAGGTGCCATCACTGGCTCCACCGATTCCTGCGTACCTTTCCGCTCCGGATGCTTCTATTGTTCCGCCATAGATATAAAGAGTACAACTATCCTTCACCTGAATACCTGCGGAATTCGTCGATGTGGCAACGATTTTACCATTGTCCTGACTGGAGGAATTATAAATGTAAAAGAATCGTGCATCAACTTCAATACCTGCATTTGCAGTAAGAGTACATCCATCTTTAATGATCAGTCTGACATTTCTACCTGTAACTTGAACCTTCGTATTAAATGTAAGATCCTTGTCGAGATAATACCATGTACCGTTATACCCTGTATCATCAAGATCTGCCAAGACAGTAGTATTCTCATCCATGATCTCACAATCTGTACGGGTATTTAACGTTGAACTGCTGCTGTCATAATAGTAAACGGTTTCATCACCCTCTGCCATAACCGGCATACATAGCGCACTTGAAACCACACATACGCTAACCAACAGCGCACACATGCGCCTGAATATCTTTACCATATACATACTCCTATTCCCATGCCAACCGTTGATAGAAAATCTATCAAATTCTAAATACATACATAATCATATTATCAATCAAACCTTACAAAAGCAAGAACTACGACCATTTTGGAAATAGTAAAAAACTCCCCGTGATCCCTTTATGGAACCACGGGGAGTGATAGTGCTTTTCAAGAAAGGTGATTATCAGTCAACCTTCGGAAGCTTAGCAGCATACTCAGCAAGCTCTGCGTCTGTCGGGATATAGTCGTTCATATCGCCGTCATGGAACTTCTCGTAAGCTACCATATCGAAGTAACCAGTACCAGTGAGGCCGAAGACGATGGTCTTCTCTTCGCCTGTTTCCTTGCACTTGAGAGCTTCGTCGATCGCAGCGCGGATCGCGTGGGAACTTTCCGGTGCCGGGAGGATACCCTCAACACGTGCGAACATTTCAGCAGCTTCGAATACGTCTGTCTGCTTCACGGATCTTGCTTCCATCAGACCGTCATCATAGAGCTGGGACAGGATGGAGCTCATGCCGTGGTAACGAAGTCCGCCGGCGTGGTTTGCAGACGGGATAAAGTCGGAACCGAGTGTGTACATCTTTGCGAGCGGGCAAACCATACCTGTATCGCAGAAGTCGTAAGCATATACACCACGTGTCAGGGACGGGCAGGATGCCGGCTCAACAGCAATGATTCTGTAATCTGCTTCACCTCTGAGCTTCTCACCCATGAACGGAGAGATAAGACCACCGAGGTTAGATCCGCCGCCGGCGCAGCCGATGATGATGTCAGCCTTCTCACCGAGTTTGTCGAGAGCAGCCTTTGTCTCCAGACCGATAACGGACTGGTGGAGGAGTACCTGGTTCAGAACGGAACCGAGAACGTAACGGTAACCCTCTGTACCTACTGCAACTTCAACCGCCTCAGAGATCGCGCAGCCGAGAGAACCTGTTGTGCCCGGGTGCTTTTCGAGGATCGCCTTACCGATATTTGTTGTTGTGGACGGAGAAGGTGTAACGGAAGCGCCGTATGTTCTCATAACTTCACGACGGAACGGCTTCTGCTCATAGGAAACCTTAACCATGAATACCTTACAGTCAAGATCGAAGTAAGAGCAAGCCATGGAAAGAGCTGTACCCCACTGACCTGCACCGGTCTCTGTGGTTACACCCTTGAGGCCCTGCTTTTTAGCGTAGTAAGCCTGAGCGATCGCGGAGTTCAGTTTGTGGGATCCGCTGGTGTTGTTGCCCTCGAACTTGTAGTAGATCTTTGCCGGTGTACCGAGCTTCTTCTCGAGGAAGTAAGCACGTACCAGCGGGGACGGACGGTACATCTTGTAGAAGTTCTGGATCTCTTCCGGGATCGGAATGAAAGCTGTATCGTTATCGAGCTCCTGCTTTACGAGCTCATCGCAGAA
>DBYF01000074.1:9777-10248 GCA_002310155.1 Mageeibacillus sp. UBA1193
AGCGGAGCCGGCTTGTTCTTCATGTCCGCGCGGACGTTATACCATGCGGTTGGGATCTCCTTCTCGTCAAGGTAGGTTTTGTAAGGAATTTTCTCAGACATAATATTGTCTCCTTTCGTTTTATTGGGGCAGATCCTTCTTTTCTGCCGGAAAAACAAAAATCCCGCCCCAGCTTCTAAATTTCTGCTGGGACAGGAACACTATTCTTTCCTGCGGTGCCACCCGGCTTGATCTCACTTCACTTGCGCTTCGCGAGATCCTCTCACGCATACCGACATATGCTGGATTTTGTTGACGGGGCTCCTTTCCCCGGCGCAGATACTTGCTCATCTTGAGCTTTCCCCTTGCCCTCGGAAGTCCATTCGTCTCTGCCCTCTCCTGCTGCACTCACACCAACGGCAACTCTCTGGATGGGAAGGAATCAGAGCTTACTCACTCTTCCTCTACGGTTTTTCTGCATGATACCACTTA
>DBYF01000074.1:10276-10548 GCA_002310155.1 Mageeibacillus sp. UBA1193
TATACGAGCTTCTCGGTCTTTTCCCATCCGAGGCACGGGTCAGTGATGGACTTGCCGTAAACACCGCCACCTACCTTCTGGCAGCCGTCTTCGATATAGCTTTCGACCATGAATCCCTTGACGAGGTTTCTGACCTCCGGAGAAAGCTTCATGGAGTTCAGGACTTCCTTGATGATACGCGGCTGTGCGTACGGGTTTTTGCCGGAGTTTGCGTGGTTCGTGTCGATGATGACCGCCGGATTCGGGAGGTTTCTCTCCTCATACTGCTCACT
>DBYF01000074.1:10596-12088 GCA_002310155.1 Mageeibacillus sp. UBA1193
TATCCTCTGAGGATCGCATGTGCGTGAGGATTACCCTTTGACTCGATCTCCCATCCACGGTAGATGAATGTATGCGGATGTGATGCGGCGAGGATGGCGTTGAGCATAACTGCATAGTCACCGGATGTCGGGTTCTTCATGCCGACCGGAGATGCGATCGCACTGGCAGTCAGTCTGTGCTGCTGGTCTTCGACGGATCTTGCGCCTACAGCAACATAGGCCAGAAGGTCGTCAAGATATGCGTAGTTCTCCGGATAGAGCATCTCGTCCGCACAGGCAAAACCTGTCTCGGCGATCGCTCTCATGTGGAGATGTCTTGTTGCCAGGATACCCTTGAAAAGGTCCGCTCTCTCATTCGGGTTCGGCTGGTGGAGCATGCCCTTATAGCCTTCACCTGTCGTTCTCGGCTTATTGGTGTAGATACGAGGAACGATGATGATCTTCTCCTGTACCTTTTCCTGCAGCGGACGGAGGCGGGAGATATAGTCGATCACGGAATCTTCGTTATCCGCGGAGCAGGGTCCGATGATGAGTACGAGTTTATCGGAAAAGCCCTCGATGACACGCTCGACTTCCCTCTTCGTATTCGATACTGCCTGATCCATCTCTGCGGTTACCGGGTAGATCTCCTTGACCTCCTCCGGAAGCGCCAGTTTCTTTACATATTCCGCNNGACCTTGATCTTCTCACATGCGGTCTTAAGCTGTTCGAGCATTCTCCAGCCTTCTTCGGAATCAAGGACTCCCTCGATCTCCGTGTAGAAATAGTACTGCCAGTTAAACTCCTTAACCGGACGGCTTCTGATAACACGCATGTTGTAGTTATGTTTTCCGATGATCGAGATCGCACGGGCAAGAGCGCCTGCGAAGTCCCGGATCGTAAAGATCATGATCGTATTCTTCGGTGTCTGCTTCGCCTTTTCGGAAACAGCCGCAATTCCCTCACGTCTTGCGAATACCGCAAATCTCGTCACATTCTGGGAACTCTCGTTGATGTCGTACTGGATAAGGTTCAGGCTATAGAGCTTAGCCGTCTCGGAACTTGCAATAGCTCCGACAGTGATATCCGCGCGGTCTGCCACTTCTTTTGCGGCACGGGCCGTATTCTCGTAAGGGATGCTCTCATATCCGTGGTGGGCGATAAACTCCCCGCACTGTTCAAGTGCCTGCGGATGAGAGATTACGGTCTTAATAGATTCTACGGAGCTTCCTTCTACGCCGAGCAGGCACTGGGAGATCGACAGTTCATAGACACCGATCACCTCGAGGCTTCCGCTGAACATCAGGTCGCTGACCTGTCCGACTTCGCCGGCATAGCTGTTCTCGATTGGAAGAATGGCAGCTTCGGCAGCTCCGGAAGAAACATAATCATACGCTTCGCGGAATGTACGGCAGGAAACTTTCTCTGCTTCCGGGAAGATCCCGCTTACCGCCATTGCGGCAAAAGAACCCTCGATCCCACTATATGCGATTTTCAACTTCTGTTCCGACAT
>DBYF01000074.1:12301-30218 GCA_002310155.1 Mageeibacillus sp. UBA1193
AACAGTAATCAGATATACGGTACAGCAAAGGTATTGTAATGCATGACAACTTTTCCACTGAGATCAGTAACCGTGACTGCATCACAGACAAAGGAACTATCTGCAGCCTGCATAGTATGGAAAACGACTTTTCCGGCATAGATACTCTCAACACTGATAAATCCTCTTCCCTGATCCGCCTTTTTCTCAAGGACCGGATCTCCCGTCTTTGCATCAAGTATATGTATTTCGGAAGGATAACTTCCCTCTCCGAAATTGTTGATAAGATAGAACTTACCGTCAGCGTAATCCTTGGTTGCCGCGATATACCCCTCACCCTCGGCAATCAGACTGAAATCCGAACATTTTAGCAATTTCCACCCGGTATTCTCGTCTGTTCCGCTTGTAAGAAGGATATTCTCGCCGACGACCTCGGCGTAATATTGCTGACTAAATTCAGCACTTGCTCCGCTTTCCAGATTGTACAGATTCGTTTTAAAGTACGAAGTATATAGAATCAAAGGCTCCGTCTCAGGTTTAAGCTCCACATTACCGTCTCCCATCGGATAACTCGGGGTATAGAGAGTCTCCGGCCAGTCAAGTGCTTCCGTCTTAAGAAGGTTGCCGGCAAAATCATAAAGTTCGACCGACTTCGAGTATATGACGATCAGCGTTTCATTCATGCACCGGATATCACTTACAGAGTGACCTTTATTCTCGATCGATGTGATGACTTTTCCATCTTTGTCGACTAGATCGAAGTAGTCGTAGTGATCCGTATCTTTGGTAGTATTATCATCCTTCGATTCTGTACGTGCAAGAATCGTATACTGATCGATATACAGGTCGATGGCTGAAAGATAACAATCATCGGACAGTGCTTTTCCATCGAAAGAATAGATCTTTTTCGTTTCTTTTCCTGATGCGTTCACTTCATGCCCGAGAATGAAATTCCCATAGATCGACCAGTCGTCGTATCTGCTTTTTATAGAAGGCAATATATCTTTACCGGTCGTACCGTCATAGATCCAGGAGTAATCATCAAAGTAGTCGAAACATTCCACATACCGGTCATTGACGATTCCCTCAAAACAATACATTTTTCTCACATCACCCATCTTGAGAAGCTTGCCGGATCCGACTTTGCCTGTGGATGGATCATACTTGTATAATGTGATGCCGTTTTTCTCGATGGTGTAGAACCCACCCCCGGATATGGTCCTGCCGTCATAGACCAGGCCGGTATAGTAGGACCCGTCTTTTGAGATCAATCCGATCCGCGTGTCCGGGAGATCACCCTCGGAATTTATTACATACTGTACGACACAGAGGCTTCCATCCTCCAGATAAAAAACATCGTCAAATACAGGATCACATATGATCCTGCCGCTTTGATCCATAAGTCCATAGAGTTTCTGTCCCTCGCACCAATGCAATTCGTTATCCACTCCCAGGAACGGGATCACAGCACCGTAATCAGAGGAAGGAGCAAATTCAGTGATCTTCTCTTCTTTCAGGCGTGTGAATACTTCGTCCTCTTTCTTTACCTCTTGAAAAGCACTCCAGTTCACGCTGACCGGCAAATCTGTTTTTCCGGACGGAGCCGTATCCGGTACGACATAACCTGCCATCTCGGCAAGCTTTCTTCCATCACTGCCGGTAAGCCACTGATAGAGGGTCCAAGCAAGATCCGAGGATGGCAGGAACTTGGCGATCGCGACATCCAGAGGGATACGGAACGGATACTCGCCGGACCGGATCATCTCTTTCGAAGGCTCGACATCATCGATCTTAAGGATCTTCACTTCTTTCTCCATGTGAGATCCGATCAGACTCGAATACTGCAAATACCCGATCGCGTTTTCAGAATTGTCGTATGAGCATCGTGCTGTACAGACCGCATAATCATCGCCGGGTACAATAATATATGGAGAATCGACCTTCGATTCGCCGCCGGGCAACATGGAATCAAAGATCTTTCTTGCCGTATCATCACGACCCTCTTCAAATGCAACGATCTTCTGGTCGTTACCGCCCAGTTCTTTCCAATTAGTGATCTCCCCCAAGTAGATCTTCTGGAGGTCTTTTTGTGAGATCGAACTTACGGGATTATCCTTATTGACAATGAACACCAGAGCATCATACGCGACCGTTTCTTTTTCAACATCAGCATCCAGAGCGGTTGCCGGAAGCAGCGCTATTCCCGACTGATCCGGAGTATATCGGATATCATAATGTCTCTGCGCAAGCAGTTCTTGAGCTTCCTGTCGGGAAACACCCAGCAGCACGGAAAATGCGGATTCAGCCATGGGATTTGTCGAATAACAGAACTGGATCCCGGGAATATTCGTCTGATCAAATGCAAATTCTTCGGGTTCTGTGACCGTTTCCGAAGCAGACGGTTCTGTTTCCGATTCGGAAACAGCGGCTTCCGATGAAGTCGTCGTCTCCTCAGAACTGCTCTCAGTCTTCTCCTTCTTCTTGCAACCCGCAAAAGAAAGGACCATCGATGAAATCAACATAACTGCTATGATTCTTCTTTTCATGGCACCCTCCGAAAAGATAATAATTGTATTAGCTATTAGACTATTTATCTCTGATTTTTTATCACACCATAAGGGAAAAATTAATCTCCCGGAAGATAAACCGTGTTGATCAGGAAAAGCACTTTCCCTTCTTTATCGACCATGGTCGTACTGCTGCATGCCACTTCGTACGATGCATATCGATGCAGCGTGCTGTACACAAGTTTTCCATCGTAGATATAAGCGACGTAAAGATAATGGTTTCTCGGATTCGGAAGATCCTCCCACACGGTCTTACCAGTCGCTACTTCAATGACCGTCAGTTTTTCAGACCAGTAGGCATCACTGACCGCCATATAGTACTTGTGATCCTTCCAGTCCTCATACACTTCGTATTGACCGTCGCCTTCCGCGATTATGTGATAATCCGACGCATCCAGGATCTTCCAGGTCTGGTCAGCATCACTTGTGAAGTTAATGTCATTGAGGATCAGATACCCGGGGACCGCAACAATATGGTATTCTCCGTCCAGCACCACATCTTTTCCGGTCATCATATTGAGGATCTTCGTCTTACCGGAATTAATGCAGTACTGAAGTATCTCATCAGCAGTATTGGTAGAGAAACGGTAGCTGTAGTTATCACCACAGAAGTCGACCGATGTATAATTCTGCACAGCACTTACCGTGTATGACTTAATGAGATTGAACTGATCGTCATACATCTTAAGAGAATCGGACGTCTTTGCAATAAAGTAATTCCCCTGCCGGTTTATTTCATCGACCTTATCTTTCGCATAAGACAGTGATGCTTTGAGATTACCATCCGCATCTCTGATATCCCAGACTTTATCGGTAAAATTCGAGAACAGGATCGTGTTTTCATCGTACTGATTTGCGAATTCATATGTCTTACCCAGGTCGAGTTCTTTTCCCGTGACATCAAAGAAAAGCATACCGGCTTCGTTCTCTGAGTAAGCATGAAGGATGTTCCCGTAGATTTCAATGACAGTGGTTCCTGTAGGGAAGAAAACCTGTTTTCCGGTCTGACCGTCATAGACATATCCATGGGCTTCATATTCATCCACATAGACTACATAGCGGTCGTTTATGATCCCGCGCAGGTAGACATCTGAATCTTTCACCTCGTGGGAGCGGTCAAACACATAGTGTTTGGGAGTTCCGAGCGTATCCGAAGATTCGTCGTAAGGATACACCTTGATTCCGTCAGAGACAGGCTCGACCAGTGACAATCCTCCATCCTGCCGATAGAAGTATTCCGTAAACTTCAATCCGGTATACTTCGATCCGTCCTGACTGATCACACCGATCTTGACATCCGGCGTATTCGGATCATCATCCACGTTATACTGCTTCACGATAAAGGCTCCGGATTCAGTATTGTAAAGAGCATCGTATACCGGATCGCAGATGACTCTTCCGCTGATATCGAAGAAACCTTGTTTCGTGCTCCAGGACCCATAACCTTCTTTGAGTGAACCTGTATATGGGAAGATCCTGCCGTAATCCGACGCCGGAATAAAGTCCGGGATTTCTTCGTCTTTGAGACGGGTAAATACCGGATCCGCCGCTTCTGCCGGCTGATATGCCGTCCAGTCCACAACAACATCAACCGTGTTCTTAGGAGCGTTTCCAGAGGCTGCCGGAACATAGCCTTCCATCTCGGCAAGTTTCTGTCCTTCTTCCCCTAAGATCCAGTTGAAAAGGATCCTCGCCGGTGCATCGGCGGGAGTGCTTTTCGGGATGACTGCATAGTACGATGTGCGGAAAGGATAGTCGCCTTTTGCGATCGATGAATTCTCCGGCATCACGCCATCGACTTTCAGGATCTTCAGGCCGTCCGCCATCTTCATATTCTTCGCATAATAGTATGGTGTATATCCGATCGCGCCGGATGAATTATCATAGGACTTTACGACCTGGATCAGACCGCCCATATCGCCCGGCATGAGTTCCTCAGGCGCATTCATCATCTCAAGATCGCCCATGACAAGTTTCTCCATCATGACCTGGGATCCCGCTTCCTTATTTCTCTGGACTGCGACGATCTCCTTATCTTCTCCGCCGACCTCTTTCCAGTTCTTGATCTCACCGGTATAGATCTTCTGGATCTGCTCGACAGTCAGGGACTCCACGGGATTATTCACGTTCACGACAAAGACCAGCGCCTCCGCGGAGAAAGGTTCCATCTCATACTCGAATTTTTCTTCTTTCATCGTCTCGATGACAGAGTCTGCAGGCTGTGCGCAGATCAGCATATCTGCTTCCCCGTCCATCAGATACCGGAAGGACTGTGTCGTCTTATGGAAAGTAAGCATATCATCGGCATCCGATCTCGGGATACCGAGCATGACCGATGTGATCGACGTCGCCATCGGCTTCGTGGAAGTCGATCCGTCGATCACCGGATAGTTATCTTTGGTGAACTGAAATCCGGTCGGTGCAGGCGTCGGTGTCGGCGTTGCCGAAGGCTCCGTATCGGTCGGTTTTTGTGTTTCGCTTGTTGTTTGAGAACTCTCTGTATCCGTCGAAGTATCGTCTGACGTTTTCTTCTTACATCCTGTCGCGAAAAAGGATAAAGCAGTAGACACCGCGATCGCCGCGGCCAGCGTTTTGTGCCATTTTTTCATAATGCAAACCCAACTTTCCTTGTAAGTTTCCATCCCCCAATTTGAGAATATCAAAGAGAATCGGGCTTGTCACTAGATAAAGTCTATAAATTCAGGTGAAAAAGACAAAAAATAAAGAATCTAATCACAAGGAGGATTACCTAAGCGCATGTTGTAGACCAGCGACCGTGATTAGATTCTTTGTTTTTGTTATTCAGTTTGTATCAGATCCGATAAACGTACCGAATCGAGATAATCATTTACGATGTGATTTAAATGATCCCACATCAGGATCGATCTGTTTACATTATTGCGATCACACGCTTCGGTTTCACTATCTATCCCCGGAACCGGTGAAAGATCTCCGTCAGTCAGACGAAGGATCTCGCCCACCTTATATTCCTCCGGTTTCTGTGTCAGACGGTAACCTCCGCCCTTTCCGTGCACACCTTCCAGTACGTGTGCTTTTACCAGGACCGGAAGGATCCTTTCGAGATATTTCAGTGAGATCTCCTGCCGTTGGGCCACATCCTTCATGGCGATGTAAGGTGACTCCTCGCTATGTTCTGCGATATCGATCAGGACACGAAGCGCATATCGACCTCTCGTCGAAATCAACATACTGATACCTCACTATCCGTGTGACCAGGGGCGCCTTATCAGGCGCTTACGATCACTCTTCGTAAAGCGCGGTAGAAAGATATCTGTCTCCGGAATCCGGGAGAAGAACAACGATGTTCTTGCCGGCATTTTCAGGACGCTTAGCAAGCTCGAGTGCCGCGAATGCCGCCGCACCGGAAGAGATACCCACGAGTACACCTTCCTGCTTACCGATCTTTCTTCCGATATCAAACGCATCCTCGTTACTTACCGGGAATACCTCATCGTAGATACTTGTATCGAGTGTTTCCGGAACAAAACCTGCACCGATACCCTGGATCTTATGCGAACCGGAATGGCCTTCAGAGAGTACCGGAGAATCCTTCGGCTCCACAGCAACGACCTTCACGGACGGGTTCTTCTCCTTGAGGAAAGCACCTGTACCTGTAATCGTTCCGCCTGTACCAACACCTGCAACGAAGATGTCGACCTTGCCGTCGAGATCTTCCCAGATCTCAGGACCTGTTGTTGCCTTGTGTACTGCCGGGTTCGCCGGGTTGGTGAACTGGGACGGGATCAGGCTGTCTTCGATCTGCTGATGAAGTTCTTCTGCTTTTGCGATCGCGCCCTTCATGCCCTTAGCGCCTTCGCTGAGCACCAGCTCAGCGCCGTACGCCTTCATGAGTTTTCTGCGCTCAACGGACATGGTGTCCGGCATTACGATGATGGACTTATATCCGCGGGCGGTAGCGACTGCAGCGAGTCCGATACCGGTATTACCGGATGTCGGTTCAATGATCGTTGTGGTCGGCTTCAGGATACCCTTTGCCTCCGCGTCATCCAGCATCGCCTTTGCGATACGATCCTTTACGGATCCGCCCGGGTTGAAGTATTCGAGTTTTGCGTAAACCTTAGCGACCGCGCCGGTGGACTTTTCCAGATGTGTCAGTTCCAGGATAGGTGTCTTTCCGATCAGCTGATCTGCAGATGTGTAAATGTTTGCCATATTATGTACCTTCTTTCATTTATCCGCGAGACGCGGGTAGGTTTTCACTTTTCGTCTGTTATTATTTTACCTTTTCAAAAGCACTTTCAAGGTCAGCCAGGATGTCATCGATATGCTCGGTACCGATAGACAGGCGGATCGTGTTCGGCTTGATGCCTGCATCGAGAAGTTCTTCCTCGGAGAGCTGGGAGTGTGTCGTGGAAGCCGGATGGATAACAAGGGACTTCACGTCGGCAACGTTTGCCAGAAGGGAGAACAGTTCAAGGCTCTCTGTGAACTTCTTTGCTTTTTCGGCATCGCCCTTCAGTTCAAAGGTGAAGATCGAACCTGCGCCGTTCGGGAAGTAACGGTCGTAGAGTGCTTTCTGCGAAGGAGAAGAAACCGACGGGTGGTTTACGTTCTCGACATCTGCGTGATTCTTCAGGAATTCAACGACCTTGAGAGCATTTGAAACGTGACGCTCTACGCGGAGGGACAGAGTCTCGAGGCCCTGCAGGAGCAGGAAGGAGTTGAACGGAGAGATCGCTGCGCCCTGGTCGCGAAGAAGAGTCGTTCTGATCTTAATGATGTAAGCCAGATTACCGACTGCCTGTGTGAATACGACACCGTGATAAGACGGGTTCGGCTTGGAAAGTCCCGGGAACTTGTCGTTCTGAGCCCAGTCGAACTTACCGGAATCAACGATGACACCACCCATTACTGTACCATGACCGCCGATAAACTTTGTCGCGGAGTGAACGACGACGTCTGCACCGTGCTCGATCGGACGGAGATTATAAGGAGTAGCAAATGTGTTATCTACGATAAGCGGAATACCGTTTTCGTGCGCGATCTTGGAAACTGCTTCGAGATCGAGAACATCGGAATTCGGGTTACCGAGTGTCTCAGCGAAGAACAGCTTCGTGTTCGGCTTAAGTGCTTTCCTGAAGTTCTCCGGATCTTCCGGATCAATGAATGTTGTCTCGATGCCCTGCTCCTTGAGAGTATGCTCAAGAAGATTATAGGAACCACCGTAGATATTCTTCGAAGCAACGACATGATCACCTGCGGTTGCGATGTTCTGGATGGAGTATGTGATCGCGGCCGCGCCGGAAGCAACAGCCAGAGCTGCGACACCACCCTCGAGGGCAGCAATTCTCTGCTCGAATACGTCAGAGGTCGGGTTCATGAGACGTGTGTAAATGTTACCGCCTTCGGTAAGGCCGAAGCGTCCTGCTGCTGTTGCAGCATCCTTAAATACATAAGATGTGGTTGCGTAGATCGGTACCGCACGTGCGTCCGTACCCGGATCCGGCTGTTCCTGTCCTACATGGATCTGTAATGTTTCAAATTTATAGTTGCTCATAGTATTTATTTCCTTTCGAATTCATATGTGATGTTTTTTGATTTACTGACCGTCTTTATCCGGTCTGGTTTTCTTTAGGGTTTGCGTTCCTTTTCGGTCCGCCCTGGTTTTAAGATCAACAACATCGACACATTCGTCCGAATCGGTAGTTCTGTCTGTTCAGTTGGATAAGTAGATCTCGCATTTTGCTCATCCTCTTTCGTTTTTGTTTTACCCACCGCCTCGGTAGGTTGTATGCATCATACAGCAACCAACCTACCATGTCAATAGGTTGATTTTTGGCAAACGGCAGAAAATGCCACGATCGCCAGATATGCTGGTATTACGGCATTTCAATCACTTTCTACAATGAGATTTCTTATAGATTTCGAGCGATTCTTATTACCATCTATAAGAAAAGGCTATAACCTTTTCGCTCTTTTCAGGGGTTATCCGAGGCCGACATCGAGCGCCATCATCAGAACAAATCCTGCGGCGAAACAGATCGTGCCGATATTGGAGTGTTCGCCCTCTGACATCTCAGGGATCAGCTCCTCAACAACGACATAAATCATCGCACCTGCGGCAAAACTCAGGAAGTAAGGCATCACTGGAACGAAGATACCTGCAGCCAGAAGCACAGCTACGGCGCCGATCGGCTCTACCGCACCGGACAGAACACCATACAGGAAGGTCTTCCCCTTCGACATTCCCTCCGCACGAAGCGGCATCGACACGATCGCGCCTTCCGGGAAGTTCTGAATCGCGATACCGATCGACAGCGCGATCGCGGACGCGAAAGTGATCTCGGAACTTCCGTAGTACCATCCGGCAAAGATAACACCGACCGCCATACCTTCCGGGATATTGTGAAGCGTCACAGCCAGGATCAGCTTGGTCGTCTTCTTCAGTCCGGTATGCGGACCCTCTTCTGTTCCCTCGAGATGCAGGTGCGGAATTACTTTATCTAAGAAAAGAAGGAACATCATGCCGATCGCAAATCCCGCGGATGACGGGATGAATCCCCATCTTCCCATGTCACTGCTCTGCTCGATCGCGGGAAGCAGGAGACTGAAGAAAGAGGCCGCGACCATAACGCCGGACGCAAAGCCCAGGAGCGCGCGCTCCGTCTTCTCACCGATCGCGTTCTTCAGAAAGAAGACACACGCGGCGCCGAGCGCGGTTCCGAGAAACGGTATCAATATTCCTTCAATAACATATAACATATCCATGTACTCATCATAGCACAAATAGTTAGCAGATGTTAACTTCCTTTCAAATATCTGAAAGCAAAAAAAGAAGAGGTCATCCCATTCCTGAGATAACCTCTCCTCTTTATGCTTTTCTTATTTCTTTGGGTGACATGCGCCGTTCATCGAACAGCATCCGCAGTTGCACCCGCAGGAGGACTTACCTTTCTTTTTATCCCGTACCATCTTCACGATGATTCCGGCGACGATCGCGATCAGAATCAGCGAGATCACGATCGTTCCTATGTTGTCTGAGATCCAGCTGATCATTTGGTCATCGCCTTATCTTTCAGATCATGGGAAGTCAGTTTATCAGCTTCCTTATACTTCTTAAAGAACAGCATGTAGATCATACCTCCCAGGATCGCGATGGCGAAGATCAGACCGATCACGTTCACATCACCTGTGAACAGGAGACCGAACTGGTAGATCATCAGGGCGATCGCGTAGGCAAATCCGCACTGATAGAGGATCGCGAACCATGTCCACTTCGCATTATTCATCTCACGCTTGATCGCACCGATCGCCGCGAAGCATGGAGCGCAGAGAAGATTGAATACGAGGAAGGAGAAACCTGCAACCGCTGTGAATGCTTCTGCCAGAGCACCCCAGGTAGAGAGCTCTCCACCGCCGTAGAGGATACCCATCGTACCGACGATATTCTCTTTCGCGACAAGTCCCGTGAAGGAAGCGACAGTCGCCTGCCAGTTGCCCCAGCCGAGAGGAGCAAAGATCCATGCAATCGCAGAACCGATCTTCGCGAGAATAGAGAATTCAAGTTCTTCTTCACCAAGCATCTGGAAGCTTCCGTCCACGAAACCGAAGCGGCTGGTGAACCAGACAGCGATCGTGGAAAGGAGGATGATGGTTCCTGCCTTCTTGATGAAGGACCAGCCACGCTCCCACATAGAACGGAGAACATTTCCTAGAGTCGGCCAGTGGTAAGCCGGGAGCTCCATAACGAACGGAGCCGGGTTACCGGAGAAGATCTTTGTCTTCTTCAGGATGATACCGGAGATGATGATCGCAGCCATACCGATGAAGTACGCGCCTGTAGATACCCACGCGGATCCTTCGAAGAGTGCGCCGGCGACCATGGCAATGAACGGGAGCTTCGCGCTGCACGGGATAAATGTTGTTGTCATGATGGTCATTCTACGGTCGCGTTCATTCTCGATCGTTCGGCTGGCCATGATACCCGGAACGCCGCATCCGACACCGATGAGCATCGGGATAAAGGATTTACCGGAAAGACCGAACTTTCTGAAAACACGGTCGAGAACGAATGCAATTCTCGCCATATAACCGCAAGCCTCAAGGAATGCGAGGAGCAGGAAGAGTACGAGCATCTGCGGAACAAATCCGAGAACCGCGCCGACACCTGCAACGATACCATTGAGGATCAGGCTCTTGAGCCACTCAGCGGCGCCCGCGTTATCTAGACCTTTTTCTACGAGCGCCGGGATACTCGGTATCCATGTGCCGTAATCTGCCGGATCCGGTTCTTCACCGATCTCCTCGAGAGTCTTTACGGCTTCGTTATAGTCGTCGATCGTAGCGGTTTCCTCAGTGATCTCGAGTGTCTCTTCATCTTCCACTTCATAAGTGAACTCATCTACCGGAGCGCCGTGTTCTTCTACATATGCATCGTATCCGTCTACGATCGCAGAAGCGTCCGCATATCTCTCGGCGAGTTCTTCGTATCCGCCGTCCATGCCGAACAGGTGGAATCCGTCGCCGAAGATCTTATCGTTGGTAAAGTCTGTGGCATGTGCACCTACGCCGACCATCGCGATCCAGTATACGAGGAACATGATCAGAGCAAAAATCGGAAGACCTAAGAAACGGTTGGTAACGACCTTATCGATCTTATCGGAAGTCGTCAGCTTACCGGCATTCTTCTTTTTGTAGGAAGACTTGATGACTTCCGCAATATATACATAACGCTCATTGGTGATGATGCTCTCGGCATCGTCGTCCAGTTCACTCTCTGCTGCCTGGATATCGTGCTCGATGTGAGCGAGCTTATCGCTCGGTATATTCAGCTTTTCGAGAACTTTGTCATCACGCTCGAACACCTTGATGGCGTACCATCTCTGCTGTTCTTCCGGCATATCGTGAACGATGGCTTCTTCGATATGCGCGATCGCGTGCTCGACCGGACCGGAGAAACGGTGCTGCGGAACAGTCTTTGTGGACTTTGCCGCTTCGATTGCAGCTTCTGCCGCTTCCATGACACCGGTTCCCTTCAGCGCGGAGATGACAACGACCTTGCATCCGAGCTGACGTTCCAGTTCAGAAGTATTGATCTGGTCGCCGTTCTTCTTTACGATATCCATCATGTTGATGGCCATAACGACCGGGATCCCGAGCTCTGTCAGCTGTGTGGTCAGATACAGGTTTCTCTCGAGGTTTGTACCATCCACGATATTCAGGATCGCATCCGGACGTTCACCGATCAGGTAGTTTCTGGCAACTACCTCTTCGAGTGTATACGGAGACAGAGAGTAGATACCCGGCAGGTCCGTAATGACCACATCATCATGTTTTTTCAGTTTTCCTTCTTTTTTCTCAACGGTAACACCCGGCCAGTTTCCGACAAACTGGTTCGCACCGGTAAGCGCGTTAAAAAGTGTTGTCTTACCGCTGTTCGGGTTACCTGCAAGTGCGATTCGCAAACTCATATATTACCTCTCCTTGAAAATCACCTGTACCTGATGTACAGGTTTCCTATTTACTCGACTTCGATCATTTCTGCATCCGCTTTACGAAGTGAGAGTTCGTAGTTTCTCACGGTCACCTCGACCGGATCACCCAGCGGTGCGACTTTACGGACATAAACTTCTGTTCTTCTAGTGATTCCCATGTCCATGATCCTGCGCTTTACCGCGCCTTCACCATGAAGCTTCACGACAGTTACTGTCTGTCCGACTTTCACATCTTTTAAAGTTTTCAAGTGTATCCCCCCCTTATTCAGATCATGATCTTTCTTGCCAGTTCTTCACTGACAGCTACCCGGCTCTGCTTGACTTTTACGATCACGTTTCCGCCGAGTGAACTGACGATACAGACTTCACCGCCGACATTAAAGCCAAGATCTTCCAGGTGTTTCTTTACTTCCGGATTCCCGCCGATCCTTTTTATGATCTGAGGCTGGCCCGGTTCCGCAAATACCAGAGGCATCATTTTGTCCTCCCCTTTTCCGCAGTTAGTTCGTGCTAACCGCATGTGTTTTAAAATGGTTAGCACTATCTAACCGTCACTCATTATAGTTAGACAGTGCTAACCTGTCAATACAAACTAACACTTTTCACCTTACAGATTTTTTGACAAATACTAACGAGATTTACGCATTCTTATGGTCGCCGCGGTCGACAACGATCTCATAACCGGCAGTGGCCACACGTGCCGCCAGACACTTGATGCACTCGGCGGACTCACTGTCCATGCAGATCTTACCGTCATAGAGGGAATACTTTTCACGTACATTCGTCGGAGAAAGGTTTGGCATAACGACATTCGCGCCGTGCTTTAATCCCTGCTCTCTTCCCGTCGGATCGATCGTCCCGAGCGCGGTGGTCGCAGGGAGCAGCACATCCGGCACCAGAATGCGAATGATCGACAGAAGCTTCAGAGTCATCTGAAGTGTACCTGCCGGCTCATCTTTAAAGATCGTATCCTTATGCGGGATAAAAGGACCGATGCCGCACATATCCGGCTTAAAGCCAGAGATGAATCTAAGATCCGCGATCAGATCGTCCATCGTCTGATAGGGAGATCCGACCATCAGTCCGCATCCGACCTGATAGCCGATCTTCCGAAGCGTCTTTAAGCAGTTCATACGGTTGTCCCAGGAGAGATTCTCCGGGTGAAGTTTCTTATAGTGTTCCGGCGATGCCGTCTCATGACGCAGAAGATATCTGTCCGCACCGGCCTCGAAATACGCGCGGTAGCTCTCTTCACTCTTCTCACCGATGGAAAGAGTCACGGCACAGTCCGGATGCATCTCCTTGATCGCGCGGACCAGGGAAACGATCTTATCGTCAGTAAAGTACGGATCTTCTCCGCCCTGGAGGACAAAGGTTCTAAAGCCCAGTTCATATCCTTCTCTTACGCAGGCAAGAATCTGCTCATCCGTAAGGCGGTAGCGGTCGGCATTGGTATTTTTGCAGTTGATGCCACAGTAATAGCAGCCGTTTTTGCAGTAGTTCGTAAACTCGATGAGGCCGCGGATAAAGACCGCCTTGCCATATATGCTTTCACGGATCTCACGGGCGCACGAAGACAGATACGAAAAGACTTCCGCATCTTCCGTCTCTAACAGTGCTTTCCACTCGGAATCCGAGAGATCACGTTCTTTTTTCAGCTTGTCGATAATACCTATTAAATCCATAGGTTATATTCTAACAGAAAATCCGAAGAATGAAATACCCGAAATCAATTAAAGAATATCGATGTACTCACCGGCCAGTGCCTTGTTCATGGAACGGACGGCACAGAACTTGCCGCACATGGAGCAGCTCTCCTCGATCTCCGGGGATCTGTCATCACGGATCGCCTTGGCAGTCTCCGGATCGATCGCGCACTCCCACTGGCCCTCCCAGTCGAACTTTCTTCTGGCGTCGGCCATACGGTCGTCGATGTCACGGGCATGCGGGACCTTCTTCGCGATATCTGCCGCATGAGCCGCGATACGGGAAGCGATGATGCCCTGCTTTACGTCGTCTACGTTCGGAAGAGCGAGATGCTCGGCAGGAGTTACATAGCAGAGGAAAGCCGCGCCGGCCTTTGCCGCGATCGCGCCGCCGATAGCAGAGGTGATGTGGTCATAACCCGGAGCGATATCGGTAACCAGAGGTCCGAGAACATAGAACGGAGCGCCGCCACAGATACGCTGCTGTATCTTCATGTTCGCTTCGATCTCGTCCATCGCCATGTGACCGGGGCCCTCGACCATGACCTGAACGTCCTTCGCCCAGGCACGGCGTGTCAGCTCACCGAGTCTTACGAGCTCTTCGATCTGGCAGACATCGGAAGAGTCAGCCAGGCAGCCCGGACGGCATGCGTCACCGAGAGAGATCGTTACATCGTACTCACGGCAGATATCGAGGATCTCATCGTAGTGCTCGTAGAAAGGATTCTCTTCGCCGGTCATGCACATCCACGCGAACACGAGAGAACCGCCGCGGGAAACGATATTCATCTTTCTTCCGACCTTCTTGATCTGCTCGATCGTCTTTCTCGTGATACCGCAGTGAAGAGTTACGAAGTCGACACCGTCTTCCGCGTGAAGACGTACGACATCGATGAAGTCCTTCGCGGTCAGTGTCGCGAGGTCTCTCTGATAGTGGATAACGGAATCATATACCGGAACCGTACCGATCATGGCCGGGCATTCGCTTGTGAGCTTTCTTCTGAAAGGCTGCGTATTTCCATGAGAGGAAAGGTCCATGATCGCCTCAGCACCCATATCGACCGCCGCCATGACCTTCTGCATCTCGATATCGTAGTCCTTGCAGTCCTTCGATACACCGAGGTTGACGTTGATCTTCGTTCTGAGCATTGAGCCGACACCATTCGGATCGATACATGTGTGAAGCTTATTCGCGCAGATCGCGACCTGACCGTCGGCGACCCACTGGCGGATCTCTTCTTCCGTTCTGTATTCTTTCTTCGCAACGGCTTTCATCTCCGGTGTGATGATACCCTTTCTTGCTGCGTCCATCTGTGTCGTGTACTCTCTCATTTTGCTTTTCCTCTCATTTCCATGTGTTTTTATATCTTTTTCAAAAGCACTTATGCTTTTTCGTAGAGTGTATAGTTATGCATCAAGGGTCCGCTTCCCTTCCCGAGATCAAGCCCGGCCCGAAGTGCGCCGGTAAGATAGGTCTTGGCTTCAGAGATCGCGTCAAAAGTAGGCACTCCGATCGCCAGCATAGAAGCAATCGCAGAGGACAGGGTGCATCCTGTTCCGTGCGTATTCGGATTGTCGATACGTTCCCCGCGATAGTTCATAAACGGTAAACCGCCTCCCTGATACAGAAGATCGTTTGCATCGCAGATACTGTGACCGCCCTTTATAAGCACTGCGACCGGCTCTTCTGCATCCTCTCTGCTGATCTTTTCGGAGATCTTCTTTGCAGCTTCTCTCATATCGTCTTCCGACTGGATCTTCGTTCCGGAAAGGATCTCTGCTTCAGGAATATTCGGAGTAACTACCGTCGCCAGTGGCATCAGTTTATTGATGAGAACTTCGACCGCATCGTCCGAGATCAGTTTCGCGCCGGATGTCGCAACCATGACCGGATCGACAACGATGTTCTTCGCGTTATAGAATGTGAGTCTCTCCGCAATAACTTCGATGAGTTCAGGAGAAGAAACCATACCGATCTTCACGGCATCCGGAAAGATATCCGTAAACACCGCATCAAGCTGCTGACGCAGAAACTCCGGGCTCACTTCCATGATGCCCGTCACGCCGGTCGTATTCTGCGCGGTCAGTGCCGTGATGACACTCATCGCATAAACACCGTTCATGGTCATGGTCTTGATGTCCGCCTGGATCCCGGCGCCGCCGGAACAGTCGCTGCCCGCGATCGTCAGGGCTGTATGCATGTCTTTTCCCGAGATCGTAAGTCCATTATCCATCGTATACTCCTCCTTCTCATTCATTGATCTCACCTGAGAGATCCTTTTCTTTATTCTTCAACAATTTCTTTCGTTTTCGAAAGAAGATCTTCCGTCGCTTTCTTGATATCCTTCTGTCCGAAGATCGCGGAGATCACGGCAATACCGCAGATCCCTGTTCCTTTCAGTTCAGATACATTTCCTTCCGAGATACCGCCGATCGCGATGACCGGGATTGATACCGCTTCGCAGATCGCCTTCAGCGTCTCGTGGGGAACTTCGACCGCGTCGTCCTTCGATCCTGTCGGGAATACCGCGCCGACACCGAGATAATCCGCGCCACGGGTCTCCGCAAGTTTTGCCTGTTCGACTGTCTGTGCCGATACACCGAGGATCGCGTCCGGTCCGAGAAGCGCACGCACATCGCCCGCTTCCATATCGCTCTGGCCGACATGTACGCCGTCCGCGCCCATACGCTTGGCGATGTCGACGTTATCGTTTACGACGAACGGTACGCCATACTTTCTGCAGAGTTCCTGGATCTCGACCGCTTCCTTTTCAAAAGCACTCTCGCCCAGGTCCTTTTCACGAAGTTGTACGAATGTCGCGCCGCCCAGGATCGCTTCTTCGACCTGCTGGAGAAGAGTCTTCTCTCCTGTCCAGCGGCGGTCGGTAACTGCATATAAAAGAAGCGAATCGCGAAATTCCTTATCTGATCTCATACTTCGCACCTTCTTCCAGTGTTTTACTGTCCATATTGAAGATCGCATCGATGATTCTGTTTCTGTAGGTAGAGTTTCCGTCCCCCTCCTGCATTCTGGACCAGCCGATCTCACCGGCAAGGCCCATCAGGCAGACAGCAGCGGCGACTGCGTCGGTCTTATTGTCAGGATTTGCGACAGCATATGCGGTAGCGAGACCGGAGAGCTGGCATCCTGTACCCGTGATGCGGCTCATCTCTTTTCTGCCGTTACGGATCACGTAGCAGACATCGGCATCGCCGACGAGATCGATCGCGCCCGTGATGGCGATGACCGCGCCGGTCTTCTCAGAAACTGTTTTTACAAAAGCGACCATCTCATCGAGGTTCTCATCTGTCACACTGTCGGCAGCATCGGCATCAACGCCCTTCGTCGTACCCGTGCCCTTGATCAGTGCTTTTATCTCGGAAATATTGCCGCGGATGATGTCCGGCTTTACAGATTCTACGATGCTCTGTGCTGTCTTAGTGCGGAGCATGCTTGCACCCGCGCCGACCGGATCGAGAAGGATCACGTGACCGAGTTCCTTGGAACGAAGGCCCGCAATCATCATGGCCTCGATCGAGCGCTCGTTAAGTGTACCGATATTGATATTCAGGCCGCCGCAGATCGATGTGATGTCATAGACATCCTTCGGCTCATCCGACATGATCGGGCTTCCGCCACAGGCCAGAAGCACATTGGCGACGTCGTTTACGGTTACGTAGTTTGTGATGTTGTGGACCAAAGGTGTCTTCGCATGGACATTCTCCAGGCACTCTCCCAGTGTGATCTTCTGACCGTTCTTCAAGTTCTTTTCGCTCATAAAATACCTCTTTCCGCCGGAGCGAACCGGCACTTAATCATGAAGGTACTTTTCCAAAAAGAAAGAGTTACCTTCTCTGATCGGGTAACTCCTTTAAAAACACCTATATATCAGGCATCCCTACGTTGGCATTATCCAAATCAGGTTATGGGTCGAAGGTCATTCACCTTCCTCTCAGCCTGTCTCACAAGCTCCCCTCTGTTGTTGTCTGGTGTATTGTAGCACACCCATTTGTGGGGTGCAACGAAAACGGCATGGAAAATCCCTGATTTCGTCTCTAAAACGACCTCTACAGGGACGTTTTCAGGGATTATTGCTAAAAATCCCTGATTTCGTCACCAAAATGCCTCTTCCAGTGACTTTTTCAGGGATTTTTCCTTACTTTTTTTGAAAAGCACTCTTCTCGGAAA
>DBYF01000012.1 GCA_002310155.1 Mageeibacillus sp. UBA1193
GCGATCATCGAGCAGCACTACGATGAGAACGGTATCATCTGGCCGATGTCCGTAGCTCCGTATCAGGTCATCGTCGTTCCGACAACATCCCAGGATGAGACAGTCGTGAAGATGGCGGAAGAGATCCACGACGCACTTGAGAAGGCAGGCGCTGAAGTCCTGATCGACGATAGAGAAGAGCGTGCAGGCGTTAAGTTCAAGGATGCTGACCTCATCGGTATCCCGGTCCGTATCACAGTCGGCCGTAAGGCAGCTGAGGGCAAGGTCGAGTATAAGCTCCGTGCCGGTTCCGAAGTTGTTGAGATGACTGCTGAAGAAGCGATCGCCGCTGCTCTTAAGGAGATCAAGACAGCTAAGTAAGTTTCAAATACAGATTGAAAAGCACTGAGCCCGCAGCATTTTGCTGACGGGCTCTTTTTCATGGCAGTTAATATGTGCGGTGGATCGGGAAAGATCCGTTAATCGTCTGCGCCTACGCGGGGCGAGGTAGCAAGGTTCTTTTTCTTTGCTTCCTCCAGAAGACGGGCCAGTTCCTCTTCGGTATGTTCGATCGGAAGAGAAGCGCCCTGCTTGGTCTTCGCGTCTTTCGGGAAAGCTTTATGGAAATAGTCTTTCCTGTATTCTTCAGGTGTCAGACCTGTCTGCTTCTTAAAGGCCTGGATAAAGTGGCTCTGTGTAGAGAAGGACAGGAACTGGGAGATGCTCAGGCAGGAATAGTCTGAATGCTTGAGCATGTGCTTGGCCGCGTCGATCTTCTTGAGACGGATAAAGTCACTTACGGATACACCGGTCTCTTTCTTAAAGAGCTTGGAGAAGTACGCGTCGTTCAATCCGAGGTATTCGGACAGATCCGGAACGAGGATACGGTCCTGCAGATGACTGTAGATATACTCGATCGCACGGACGACATGTTTACTGAAGATGTTATCGAGACGCAGGGCACGCATTCTCGTGCAGTAATCCTCGATGCATTTCTGCTGGATCGCGTCGAGCTGTGCAGTGGATGTAGCGGCGTCGCACTGCTGGATATAGATATCGGAAAGGGAATACGATGTCTCGACATCCATACCGTAATTGATGCAGTAACGGGCGATCATGGCGATCGAGATGATCAGATGGTATCGGACATTACGCAGACGGTCAGGGGAGAGCTGGCCTACACCACGGAGCTCTGAAATGTGATATTCCCGTACCTGTCTCATGACTTCTTCGAGCTGGCCTGTCGCGACAAGATCATAAAAGTCGAATTCATGCTCATAAGAAGAGCGGACCATCAGGCGCTCACGCTGCATGAAAAGAAGACGCTGTAGTTCTTTATTAACATCCTGATCCATATTTGCCTCCTTGCAAAACCGCGGTATTTCGCGTGTTTATCGGCGGCAACCCCTACCGCCGTAGCATATTCGCTATGCAATAAACTTACGCCATCATTATGACATAAAGTACAAAAATTTGGTATTGTTTTTGAAGAAAAAGGATAAAATATAATTAAGTAGGGAGCGGTGTGAACAGACAACCCCAATGCCTCCGTTAGAGAAAGTTTGCCATCTTTCTGACGCACACGACTCTGGCTCCCCACGCTTGTTGACAACTTCTTGCATTATTATCGACACACTTTTGATGCAGGAAACAATTTCGTAACTAGATCCCGCCGATGTCTTTCGACGGGATCTGTTAATTTCCTGAATATTGTTTTTTCTGAGTGCGGAAAGACAACAAAAAGACAATGGATTTGATATTTGAATATCAGCCCAGTCCGAGAAGTGTTCCGATCATGTAGACTCCATAGGCGGCGATCCAGGCGACTGCACACTGGAAGACGACGACGATACCGGACCATTTGATGCCCAGTTCACGACGTACAGAGGCAACTGCTGCAACACAAGGTGTATACAGAAGGCAGAATACCATCAGGCTCATTGCGGACAGCGGATTCAGAAGAGCAAGGACACCCTCGCTTCCGCCGGTAAGTACGTTCAGTGTGGATACGACACTTTCCTTTGCCATGAAGCCGGAGATGAGCGCTGTTGAGAAACGCCAGTCGCCGAAGCCCAGAGGAGCGAATACCGGTGCGATGAAGCCCGCGATCAGCGCGAGGATACTCTTGCTGGAATCGTCGACCAGAGTAAGGCTCGGATCAAAGGACTGCAGGAACCAGATCACGATCGTCGCGATAAAGATGACGGTGAATGCGCGCTGGAGGAAGTCCTTGGCTTTTTCCCAGAGAAGCTGGCTTACGTTCTTGGCACCCGGCATACGGTAATTCGGAAGCTCCATAACGAAGGGGACAGCCTCACCCTTGAAGATAGTGCTTTTCATGATGAGGGCGATAAGGATACCTGTCAGGATACCGATGAAGTAAAGGGAGACCATGATCAGGCCGCTGTACTTCGGGAAGAATGTGCTGGCGAAGAATCCGTAGATCGGGAGCTTCGCGGAACAGCTCATATACGGTGTCAGAAGGATCGTCATCTTACGGTCGCGCTCGGACGGGAGCGTACGGGAAGCCATAACACCAGGTACCGTACAGCCGAAACCGACGAGCATCGGGACGATCGAACGGCCGGAAAGACCGAGCTTTCGTAAGAACTTGTCCATAACGAACGCGATACGTGCCATATATCCCGAATCTTCCAGAAGTGAGAGGAAGAAGAACAGGATCACGATGATCGGAAGGAACGAAAGCACGCTTCCGATACCGTTGAAGATACCGTCGATGACGAGTGAGCGGATGACCTCATTTACATTCCAGGAAACAAAAGCGGAATCGACTGTTTCCGTGAGCTTGTCGATACCTGTCTCAAGGAGCCCCTGGAAAAAGGCGCCGATGACGTTAAATGTCAGGAAGAATACCGCGGCCATGATCAGGATAAACGCAGGGATCGCGGTGTATTTGCCGGTAAGGACCTTATCGATCCTGCGGCTTCTCTGATGCTCTTTGCTCTCCTTCGGCTTGATGACGGTCCTGTCTACGAGCTTCTGGATGAAGGTGAAGCGCATATCGGCGATGGCAGCGGATCTGTCCATACCGGACTCTTCTTCCATCTGCACGATGATGTGCTCGAGCATTTCTTTCTCGTTCTGGTCGAGATTCAGACGTTCGAGTACGCGGTTATCGCCTTCGACGAGCTTCGTTGCGGCAAAACGCTCCGGAATACCGGCTGCTTTCGCGTGGTCGTCGATGAGGATCATGATACTGTGCAGGCATCTGTGGATCGCGCCGCCACGGTCATTCTCATCACAGAAGTCCAGACGGCCCGGACGCTCCTGGTATTTGGCGACGTGAAGCGCATGGTTGACCAGCTCGTGGATACCTTCATTCTTGGCGGCAGAGATCGGAACGACCGGAACACCGAGTTCGTGCTCCATCTGGTTCACGAGGATAGAACCGCCGTTGCCTCTGACTTCGTCCATCATATTCAGCGCGATGACCATCGGAACATTGAGCTCCATGAGCTGCATGGTCAGATAGAGGTTTCTCTCGATATTGGTCGCGTCGACGATGTTGATGATGCCGCAGGGCTTTTCGTCGAGGATAAACTGTCTCGATACGATCTCCTCCGCGGTATAAGGGGACATACTGTAGATGCCCGGCAGGTCAGTGATCTCCGTTTCCGGATGGCCCTTGATGGCGCCGCTCTTTCTGTCGACGGTAACGCCCGGGAAGTTTCCGACGTGCTGGTTNNTGGTTCGATCCGGTCAGCTGGTTAAACAGCGTGGTCTTTCCGGAATTCTGGTTTCCGGCCAGAGCGAACGTCAGCTTCGTGCCGTCGGGAAGCGGGTTCTCGTCGGCTTTGACGTGGTATTTACCGCCTTCACCAAGACCCGGGTGAGCGATGATGATACGGCGTTCTTTTTTCTTCTTTTCGTCTTTTTCTTCGGGTAAAGCACTCGTATCGGTGATTTCTTCTTCGAATTCTTCAATCTCAATGAGTCTGGCGTCATCGAGTCGGAGCGTCAGTTCGTAGCCGTGGATACGGAGTTCCATCGGATCGCCAAGCGGCGCGAGCTTTTCGAGCTTCAGCTTGGCACCCGGAATGACACCCATATCCAGGAAATGCTGGCGAAGCGCGCCTTCGCCGCCTACCTTCAAAATTGTTGCGGAATGACCGGTCTTTAATTCGGCAAGATTCATTAGTGTTCCTCTATATCCTCTAAGTATTTAGCGACATGGCATTCCGGCTCCCCTCCGTATATGCCGTACCGTGCTTTATCAGTCGATAACGCGGATCTCCT
>DBYF01000059.1:0-1253 GCA_002310155.1 Mageeibacillus sp. UBA1193
CAATTAAACAAAATCACAGTTTTGTTTAATTGAGAAGAAGTTAAAACAGAAAAACACCCCTGAAAGACCATTTTTATAATGACCGCTCAGGAGCGTTTTATTTTATTTTAAATGATAGATTGTACTTAACGGATCATTCTATTTAATGCGCATACAACAGCTCGCAGTGATGATTTGGTTACGGAACTCGAAATTCCTGCTCCAAGATGCAGCTCTCCATCTTTATCTGCAATCTGTACATATGTAATAGCTGCTGAATCTGATCCACTCTTTATCGCGTGCTCGTTATACATTCTGATCGACAGTTTTATGTTCAGAGTTTTTTCTATACCATTACAGAACGCATCGAGCAAACCAATACCGTCTCCGTTGACCTCAATCGTTTCTTCAGCGAATTTCAATTTCACAGTTACGTGTGCTTTTTTATCTCCGAGAGATTCTTCACGATAACCGATCATATGATATGGCGTCATAACATTTACATATACTTCATCGAACAATTCGAAAAGTTCCTGTGGCATCAACTCGCTGTGACGATTCTCAGATTCGCTTGTTACGATCTGCATGAAGTCTTTCTGGAACGATTTCGGCAGATGCAAGCCATAATTGCGCTCCATGATGTATGCCAGACCGTTTTTACCGGACTGACTGTTGATCCGGATGATCGGATCATAATTTCGGCCTACATCCTTCGGATCGATCGGCAGATATGGTACATACCAGTTATTTATTTTTTTGACATTTTCCATACCTTTCTGGATCGCATTCTGATGAGTGCCCGAAAATGCCGTAAATACAAGTCTTCCAGCCCATGGCTGACGATCTCCGATACGCATTCCGGTACATCCTTCATACATATCAATGACTTCATCGATATTGGAAAAATCCAGTTTCGGGTCCACGCCCTGCATGAACATATTCATTGCGATCGTTACAATATCGGCGTTTCCGGTCCTTTCACCATTGCCGAAAAGTGTTCCCTCAACGCGGTCAGCGCCTGCCAGTAACGCCATTTCAGACGATGCTACACCGGTTCCACGATCATTATGAGTATGTACTGAGATAATGATCGAATCTCTGTATTTCGTATGCGTCGCAAAGTATTCGACTTGGTCCGCAAACACGTTCGGATACGTCATTTCAACGGTCTCAGGAAGATTAATGATCACCTTATTATCAGGTGTCGGTTTCCAGACATCCAGAACGGCATCAATAATCTCCACGGCAAATTCAGGCTCTGTTTCCGAGAAATT
>DBYF01000059.1:1322-5421 GCA_002310155.1 Mageeibacillus sp. UBA1193
TGTTCCTTATCAAATCCGAAAACCACTTCACGCTGAAGCTTTGATGTTGAATTATAAAGATGTACGATCGCGGATCTGGCACCCTTTGCTGCATCAAAAGTCTTCTTAATGACATCCTCACGGGCCATCGTTAATACCTGGACAGTAACATCTTTCGGGATCAGATCATTATCGATCAGATAACGTGTAAACTCATATTCGGTATCAGACGCAGCCGGATAACCGATCTCGATCTCTTTGAAGCCGAGCTTTACAAGGTAATCGAAAAACTGGACTTTCTGATTTAGATCCATCGGAACCTCAAGAGCCTGATTTCCATCACGAAGATCTACACTGCACCAGATTGGAGCTTTTGTGATCTTGTTGTTCGGCCATGTGCGTTCCGGAAAATCAATCATCGCCGGCATACGATACTTACCTGTATTCATCGTCTTCCCTCCTCTTCTTCTGCTCTTTTCAAGCAGAAAATATCAAACAAAAAAGCTTCCGTCTCAAATAAGAGACGAAAGCTTGACTTCCGCGGTACCACTCTTGTTCACCCCTACTGTGAGGTGCACTCATCGGATACAGGAACAAATTCCGATATCCTGCTCTCTGATAACGGTGAGCCTCCGACTTCATCTACTTGATATTTCAACGAAGCGCACTCCAGGGCGAGTTCAAAACCTCTCTTCTACCCGCTTCCACCTGCCGCGAGCTCTCTGTAAGAAGTAGAAGATCTCTACTGATCCCCTTCATCGTGTTGTCTTAATCTAACTTAACATAAAACTATTCTTTTGACAATAAGCCTGTTTTTGAAAAGATTTCAGTAATTGACGAGAATTCATTATACTTTTATGTGAGAAATCTTCTTTCTGATTCGTTTTATCTTTGAGATCTCAATTCCGAAGCAAGGAGGTTTAGTTTGAAAAACGAAGTTGTAGTTAAGCTTTTTGACTCGTATGCGGATGACCTTTACAGGTTTGCCGTATCGTATGTCGGATCCGGACATGATGCCGAAGATATTGTTCAGGACGTGTTCTTAAAACTTCTATCAAAAAACATGCTTTTTGACAGGAGATTTGAAAAAGCCTATCTTCTGGCGATGACGGCAAATCAGTGTAAGGATCTTCTCAAGTCTAAAGCAAGAAAAACAAGTGTGGATCTTGAAAGTAATGATTATCAGCTCACTTGTTATGATCGGTTTACTGATGAGGATCGGGCAGTTTTTGATGAACTTATGAAACAGCCTGACATATACCGTGTCCCGATCTACCTATTCTTCTATGAAGGCTATACCTATAAAGAGATCAGCAGAATTCTAAAGATATCCGAATCCGCCGTGGCAATGCGGATCAAACGAGGAAAAGAACAATTAAAGATCAGATTGGAGGATGAATATGAAAGAGACTTTAGATAAAATCGTGATGGATGAGGAAAGAAAGGATGAGATCCGTAATACTCTTCTACAAAGGAAACCTGCACAGCATACATGGGTCAAAGTTGCGGCCGCGGTTGCGGCAGTGATCTGTGCAGTGATGATCATTCCATTTACCAGAAACAAAGTATTGCAAGCAGCGGAGAATATCTTCAAGCCTATCCGTTCGAAGAACGGTATGGAATTGGATCTTGATTTCGATGAGAACAATAATTTTGTTTCTGCAACAGTAAACGGAGAACCTAAAGACTATCTGAAAGTCGTAGATGACCGTTTGATTTTCGAGATCAACAGCGAAACGATTGATGTCACTGATTCTTGTAGTGATGAAGAGTTTTACCGCTATGTAATCAAAAATGACGATGGATCCTGCAACGTAATCTATCTTGGCGGAACTATCGAAAGATATGGTTGGCTCGAGTTAATTGTAACTCCTGACTTCTTTAACAATTCCGAAAACAGTCAAATTGGTGTCTGGTTTACAGGTGGATCAGCATCAGGTAATGAAATGGATCTGGATGAGCAGTCCCAATGGGAGAAAAAGGCTTTTGAGGATGGAGAGAAATACATGTCATCTCTTTATTAATGCACATCTAAATAACTAGACAAAGACGCCCTCCGAAGAGATTCTCGGAAGGGCGTCTTTTCATGTGAATTGCTATATGCTAGAAGACTTATGCGTTCTTCGGATAAGAACGCTTTACGATCTCAGCCATTTCCTTTACACGCTGGGCAAGCTCTGCATAAGCCTCAGGTGTNNAGCTGCTGGGCAGCATCGGAAAGAGCATGTTTCGGATCCGGATGAACCTCGATGATAAGACCATCCGCACCGGCAGCGATTGCAGCGAGAGCCAGAGGCTCAACGTACTGTGCTTTTCCTGCGGCATGGCTCGGATCAACGATGATCGGGAGATGAGTCTTACCCTTAAGAACCGGAACAGCGCTGATATCCAGAGTACTTCTGGTAGCAGTCTCGAATGTACGGATACCACGTTCGCACATCATGATGTGGTAGTTACCCTCGCTCATGATATACTCGGCAGAACCCAGCCACTCATCGATCGTCTCCGCGATACCACGCTTCAGCATGACCGGAATACCGGACTTACCGACAGCGGATAGAAGACGGAAATTCTGGGCGTTTCTAGCACCGATCTGGATGATATCCAGATAATTGGATGCATAATCGATATCGTTCTCAGAAGTGATCTCAGAAATAACCAGGAGACCATAACGGTCAGCCACACGACGCAGGATCTTCAAACCTTCTTTTTCAAGACCCTGGAATGCATACGGAGAAGTTCTCGGCTTGTAAGCACCGCCACGGAGTACTTTGACACCGCTGGCAACGACCTTCTTCGCGACTTCCTCGACCTGTTCCTCACTCTCAACGGCACAAGGACCAGCCATCATGACGAGTTCCTTACCACCGATCGTAAGATCCTTAACATTAAAGGATGTGCCTTCCGGACGGAACTGACGGGATGCGAGCTTATAGGACTCCATGATCGGAACGATCTTCTCAACGCCGGTTAAGACCTCGAGAGATCCAGGTGTCAGACGGGACTTGTCACCGATAACACCAATGATCAAACGCTCGGCACCTTCGGAAACGTGTGCCTTCAGTTCGTTTCTTTCCAATACGTCAATGATCTCATGTACCTGAGAATCACTAGCGCCCGGTTTTACTACAATAATCATGTTTTACCTTCTTTCTTGTGATGCTCCATGCACCACACCTACCATACTACGAAAAGGCATTATACCTTATTTTATGTTTTCAATAAAGCACTTATAGGCAAGATATGTGAAATACAGGTCCATCTTGCTGATTACTTCGTACGGAGCGTGCATCGAGAGTACCGGAACACCGCAGTCGATAACTTCCATACCAAGCTTTGCGAGATATGCGGAGATCGTTCCGCCGCCACCTGCATCAACCTTACCGAGCTCACCGGTCTGCCACGGGATATCGTTCTCGGCAAAGATACGGAGGATGGATGCGAAGAATTCACTGTTCGCGTCACTTGCACCGGACTTTCCTCTTGCACCAGTGTATTTCTCCATCTTCACGCCCTTGTTGAGGTAAGCTGTATTTCTCTTATCGGAAACATTTGCGTACTTCGGATCGAAAGCGTTGGAAACGTCTGTAGAAAGCATCTTAGTATTGGCGATGCACTTTCTGTAACCGAGCTCATCGTAACCGCCGTTTGCCTTAGCAAATACTTCTACGAGGAAGTTCTCATAGAGACGGGACTGTGCGCCGGAGTTGCCGTAAGAACCGATCTCTTCCTTATCGGAAAGCATGCATACGCAGGTTCTTGCCGGAGCTTCCTGAGCCATAAGAGCCATCAGGGCCGGATAAGCGCAGACCTTATCGTCATGACCGTAAGCAGCGATGAGTGCACGGTCAAATCCTACATCACGAGCCTTCATAGCAGGAACGATCTCGATCTCTGCGGAAACGAAATCCTTTTCATCGATTCCGTACTCGTTGTTCAGAAACTTCAGGATAGCGTACTTGCAGGCGTTAGCGGAATCGTCATCCGGGAGCTTGCTGGCGCCGATCATGACGTTCAGGTCTTCACCCTTGATGAATTCGTTTGCCTTCTGGTTCATCTGCTCAGAGCCGAGGTGCGGCAGCAGGTCGGAGATGTAGAAGATCGGATCGTCGTCCTTCTC
>DBYF01000059.1:5479-8126 GCA_002310155.1 Mageeibacillus sp. UBA1193
GTTGTCCACTGATACTTCTTGATACCGCCGTAATAATGGGTCTTAAAGAATACGAGCTCATCCTCTTCGTAAAGCGGATTCGGCTTGAGATCCAGACGCGGAGAGTCGATGTGCGCGCCGAGGATATTCATACCCTTAACGATGTCTTCCTTACCGACAACAGCAAACATCAGGCCCTTGCCCTTAATGGAGGCATATACCTTGTCGCCCGGCTTAAGTGCTTTTTTCGTATCGATATCAACAAAGCCCTTGTCCGTCAGTGCCTCAACAGCGTTCTTTACGAACTCGCGCTCGGTCTTGGAGATATCAAGGAATGCCATGTATTCCTCAGCAAATGCCATGGTGTGGTCGATATCATCCTGAGAACGGACTTCCCAGAGGTTCGGATAATTCGCGAAAAGCTCCTTCTTCTCTTTCTTCGAAGACTTGGTCTTCTTCTCTTTCAGTTCTTTTTCTGTCTTCTTTTCTTTTGCCATATAATCAACTCCTTCTAATGAAAGTAGATAAACAAAAAATACGAATATATGATACCATATTGTCGTGGTAAACTCGACTGACCACTTAGAAATTGAGGCATTTATGTACACAGATAACCATAATCATACGAATCATTTCAGTTCAGACGCGAGAATGTCTGCCAAAGAACTTATCGATGCTTGTAAAGCACTTGGTATGAACGGCGTAGCAGTCACCGAACACTATGAGGGCGATTACCCGCATGATATCGGTGAATCCCAGATCTTCGACATCCCTGAATTCTTTGAAGAGACCAAGTCCTGGATCGAATATGCCGGAGACCTTCCTCTTTACCGCGGTATTGAACTCGGTTATCAGAAGCATCTGTGTGCTTTCTATGATGACATGATCGCCAAGTATCCTTTTGACAGCGTCATCATGTCCAATCACCTTTTTATGGGAAAAGACCCGTATTTCTTCCGTGACGGCTACGAAGAGCCGATGGAAGATGTGTATACGAAATACATTGAGGAAATGGCAGATCTGGTTGAAGGATGTAATAACTTCGATATAGTCGGCCACTATGACTACATCAACCGTTACGCGCCATACGAAAAGCCGCAGATCAAGTACGCCCAGTGTCCGGAGAGCTTTGATCGGTTCCTTAAGGCAATCGTGGATAAGGACAAGTGCCTCGAGATCAATACAAGATCCGTAGATAAGATGCGTAAAAAGGGTCTTGCAGACACTCTTCCGGATCCGGAGATCCTGAAACGTTACTATGAATTAGGCGGAAGAAATATATCTCTCGGTTCTGATTCACACAGCAGCGAAACACTCTGCATTCACTTTAAAGAAGTGGCAGAGTATCTGACCCAATTCGGTTTTACTGAGAATTCTTACTATGTCGCAAGAAAGCGTCATGGAGAACCGCTGGTTTAAACCTCGATCTCACCACTGATGATCTTCTTATAGTCAGAAAGATTCTTCCGGAGGAGATTCGGTGTATCCAGGCCATACGGGCACTTGGTCTTACAGATACCGCAGTCCACACAGTTCTCTATCTTTGCCATCTCTCCCTGCCAGAACTCGCCCTTGAAGTTTTGAGAAGGCGCACGACGTATCAGCTGGGACATTCTTGCACACTGGCTGATCTGGATATCGACCGTGCAGGGCATGCAGTAGCCGCAACCGCGACAGAAATCGCCCTGAAGATTCATCTTATCCTTTTCTATGAAAGTTCTGATCTCATCTGTCATTACTGCCGGTTCATCAAAGAATGAGAGCCACTCCTGAAGCTCTTCTTCCCTTTGAATACCCCAGATCGGAAGAGCGTTATACTCACTCATGAATGCCATGCAGGCTTTACTGTTGGTGAGTAGTCCACCGGCAAGACCCTTCATAGCGATGAATCCCATATCTGCCGCCTCACAGGCTTTTACCAGAGCAATATCCCGATCAGAGGCAAGATAGGAAAATGGAAACTGAAGAGTCTCGTAAAGACCGGATTTCACGATTTCTTCCGCAACTCCGATCAGATGCGCGGTGATACTGATATGACGGATCTTCCCCTGTTTTTTCGCTTCGAGCAATGCTTCATACATTCCGGTTCCGTCTCCGGGACGATAACACTGATTCGCACAATGGAGTTGATAGATATCGATATAATCAGTACGAAGATTCGTAAGAGACGTATCAAGGTCTTTCCAGAACTGTTCCGGATTCTTTGCCTGTGTCTTGGTCGCGATATAGACTTTATCCCGCATTCCGTCAAAGGCTGTGCCGACTTTGATCTCACTATCCGAGTATGCTCTGGCAGTGTCAAAGAATCTCATTCCTCCGTCATATGCTTTACGGAGGAGTTTAACTGCCGTTTCCAGATCGACACGCTGGATCGGAAGCGCTCCAAAAGCGTTCTGAGGTACTGTTATGCCTGTTTTTCCAAGTGTGATCGTTCTCATAATCTCGACGCTCCTTATGATTCGTTAACCAGCTTTCCTGTCATGTGATCAATGATCAGTTCCATACACTGCACGCGTGGCAGCGCATGGATAAGTTCATGCTGAAGATATTCCTCATCATCGGTAAACTTCCTTACGAGATTTGTACAGATCCATTTCGTTTTCTCGGGATCCGTTACGAGCTTCATCCGCCCGAAAATCACTACACTGCGAATGTTCAGCGCCCACTC
>DBYF01000059.1:8182-23374 GCA_002310155.1 Mageeibacillus sp. UBA1193
ATGGCATCCAGTTTATGGCCTTCTTTCGCACAGTGGAAATACAGCTTATCATCTTCTTCAGAATAGAAATGATCCAGCGGAATACCATATGGATATCCGCCATCTCCAATCATGGAAAGCACTCCCCTGGGTTGCTCTTTTAATACCTCGACACACTCTTCCCTGCTGATCATCTGCTTAAACCTGCGCATAGGACGGAAAATGCGTGGAAGTACAAATACCTGGTTCGGGTAACCGAATTCAATAGTCAGTTCTTCTTCAACAAAACCGAACTTCTTATAAAGCGCACGCGGAGCGGTTCCCTTAGGATCATCTTCTCTAAATGTAGATACAGTAATGCCGCGATAACGGTCGAGTTCGTCGAGTGCTTTTTCCATAAGCGCGGAAGCAATATGATTCCTTCTCTGGTCAGGAGCGACCGCAAGAAAACAGATCATGTTGCGGTTTCTCGAAAATAGAAGAACTCCGGCGATCTTATTTCCTACTTTTACGCAGATCGCCTGCATTTTATCCATAAACTTAAGGACAGTTTTCTCGTGGTCCTGGAGCGCTTCCTCAGTCTCAAGACCGGGAAATTCATCCCTCACAAGACGGACCAGATCCATCCATGCCCGAATATCGGATTTTTCTCCGTAAATAACGTTCAATTTAAAACTCCCATCCCCATAATTGTTAAAACAATTATATCATCGGAACGGGAGTTTAAGGAGATACAGCAAGTATAAAGATCTTTTATGAGACTTCGTAGAGTTCCCATAGAGATCCATCGAACGTCTTCAGTGCGGAAAGATCCTGATTCTTATCGTTTGAAGGATAGATACCAACAGTGACAAATCCATCGAGAGCCTGAGGAACTACATCATCCGGACCCGGATCGGAACACTCGTCGGACTCTATGAAGAAATATTTTTCTCCATCCGTAGCAAGTGCCACATAATTTCTGTTATACCCCATCGTGTTAAACAGATCGAATTGAACGAATACGGGCTGATCCAGATAAATAGCATCATCAGTGATATTCAGTTCATCAAGGTTGAGTCCCCACTCTTCCGCAGCTTTCAGAAAATCTGCGTAGTTCTTAAAAACATATTTTCCGGAACTTCCGTCAGGAAGCTCAATGTAGCCGCAATGAAATGTTTTGATCGGAGCAGAGGGATCAATATATACCCGTAAAGAGCCGTTACCGTTTAAATCCTCTGCATGATCGTCAAGGTTATCCCACATCTGCTCAACTAATTGCGCATTTGGATCATTGATCGTGTATTCCACATCGCCTTTGCTGGCACACAGGACCTTGTTACCGTCTTCATCCCAATAGAAAATGTTATATTGTCCGTAGTCACACATCGCATGTCTGGAAGTTTTCGAAGCATTAGGATCAACCTGTGAAGCGACTGTATAAAGTTCCATCAGATAGTCATTATTTATCCTAAAGGCAGCCTGTGCCTGTGTGATAGTCCTGATTTGCGCAATGAGACGGGAATCATAATCTGCTTGTGCACCGCTTGATGATCTAAGGAGCGGATTAGAAGTTTCATAGTATCGTCCATCACCCATAATAACTATGACACGGCTCTGATATCCCCATGCCATATTCGAATACTCATAGGTGAAAAGGATCCGGTCAGGATCAAGCTCCACGTTTTTTGAAGATGCGCCATCAACATCACTTCCTGAACCGGAAGTTTCACTCGGAAGTTCATCCGAATCTTCGTCCGAATCAGAAGCAACTGGAATCTCGGGTTTGCTCACTTTACCTTCTACATTCTTTTTCTTCTGGCAACCGCAAACCATTCCGGCAAGAATAGTTAATACAGCAACATAACAGATCAATCGTCGGTTCATAGTTCTATCCCCTTTTCGTTTTATACAAATAAGACGAGATAAGAAACGGATCTGTTGCAAAAATTCTATATTTGTAGAAAAATTAATCAACTAGTGTTTTGTAAGCTTCCGTGCGTCTGTACTTATCACCCATGACATCGTTTTCACGATGTCTGCGAAGCTCATCCAGATCAAGAGTTGCCACATAGACACCTTCTTCTTCCGGCGCCTCAAATACGCACATATCTCGAACGCCCGATTCTTCACGAACCCACGGTACACCATTAAACAGAGATGAATGACCATTACAGTCCGGCTGGCCTTTTGCAAAGTTGCATGTCGCGACAGCTACCATGTTCTCATAAGCACGTGTACGGAGTGCAGAGAGACGGTTGATCTCCATCGGGCAGGCATTCGGTGCCAGGATCACTTCTGCTCCCTTCAGCATTAGAATTCTAGCACTCTCAGGGAATTCACGGTCAAAACAGATCATTGATCCGAACTTGACCTTACCGCGTCCGAAATCAAGTTCGGACACATAGAAATCCTTACCGGGATCGAGTACTTTTTCGAGGTCAAAAGCACAGATATGAACCTTAGAATAGTGGAGGATCTCCTCTCCTTTTCTGTCGAAGAATACAACGGAATTCAGCGGCTTGGGATCATGCTTTTCGAGGAACGTGATTCCAATCGCCATCTCCAGCTCGTATGCAAGCTTTCTGAATGACTGAACGAAATCATCGTCTTTAGAAATCGCAAGCGCTTCAAGTTGATCTATTTCCTGCGGAAGATAATATCCTTCATTCCACATCTCCGGGAAAAGCACTACATCAGCGCCCTTTTCTTTCGCCTGAAGACATGCTGAGATCGCCTTCTCTTTATTCTCTGCCTGATTCTTTCCTGCTACCAATTGTGCAAATGCAATTTCGAGTTCCATTTCTGTCTCCTTAACCTATCGTTGTAATAATATTGTAACAATGAACATGTATTCAGTCATTATACCTCTGATATAGAAGTCAATGGGATTAGACCATTTGTTCCAAGTTTTTCAGTGATCACTGAGTCAGTCAATACACGATGATCCTCATAGCCTTTTGGATAAAACTGATGACGAAGACGGATCCCATTGTCTGTCATCTGAAGTGAAAGCTTTCTCGGAAAGCACATCATACCACGGAATCCTTCCTTTTCTGTAGGAACAGATCGAGCGCCTTCAGAGAAATCTCCCAGCCATGCCATCAGAATCGTATCTTCAACATTCGAAAAGATCGTTCCTGCATAAAAATCCGGTCCATAATCGACAAGCAGCACTTCTTTCTGTTCTTCATCTACAGCAAAGACATTCCCATCAAACGAACCTACGAAATACTGCATTACACGGTTGTGCGGTACAGCTTCTTCCGGGAACTTCGGGAACTCGGAATCCGGAACGTCCATGCTCAGCATGAGCACATATTTATCTGTGCTGTGATTCTCTGAATCCTGAACCTGTTTCCGGAACATACACGGACACTCGATCATACCGGAAAGTGCGTATTCAGGCAGAGTAAATGCACCAGTGCTTTTCCATGAGACAAGATCATCCGAGTGATAAAAGGCTACTTCGGTTTCGCGTGTAAAGATCAACGTATAGCCGCCTAAGAACGTGTTTCTAAACACCTGCGGATCTCTGGCGGGTGTATGATCTTTCCCGGGGATGATCGGATTCCCTTCATACTTATGGAATGTTACACCATCCGTACTCCAGGCCATGCACTGCATCTCGCGGAGAGTCTCCATATGATGTGAAGTATAAAAAGCTAAAAGAGGTGGATCATCAGCCGTACCGAAGCCTGTTATGTTCTCTTCATCAACGAAACAGCAGCCGGAATATATGACGCCCATCTCATCCGGATAAATTGCTATCGGAAGGTGCTCCCAGTGGATAAGATCATCAGAAACCGCATGTCCCCAGTGCATCGTATCCCACACCAGAGAATCAGGATCGTGCTGGTAGAAAAGATGATACTTTCCCTTATAGAAAACAAGACCATTCGGATCGTTCATCCAGCCTTTTGGAGGCGTGAAATGAAGCATCGGTCTGAGTCTTTCCTGTGACATGCTTAACTCCTTCAACCCTTTTCTATCATTGTACTATAATAGAGTCAGTTTTGGCTTTAAGGAGAATACCCGATGGATATCAAGCTGGGAGAGAATATTCGTACACTTCGCAAGGAACGTTCATTAACACAGGAACAGTTTTCCGAGGTCCTCGGAGTGTCAGTTGGTGCAGTATATAAATGGGAATCCGGAATATCGATCCCGGAACTTCCCTTGATCATTGAAATGGCAGATTTCTTCGATACATCTGTCGATTCTCTTCTCGGTTATGAGATGAAGGATAACCAGATCTCAACAACAGCGAAACGAATCCATGTGTACCACGACACACTTGATCCGGAAGGTATCGAAGAGGCGGAAAAAGCACTAAAGAAATTTCCGAACAGTTTCGAGATCGTATATGAAAGCGCGCACTATTTCATGGCTTATTCCGCTTTCACATCTAACGCGGATCTTCTAAAACGAGGACAGGAACTACTTCTTCAGTGCATACCTCTTCTCTCCAGGAACCAGGATCCTCAGATCAGCGAAGCAACTCTATACGATGAACTTGCTGAAAGCTACATCTCCCAAGGCGATTGGAAAAAGGGTGTGAAATACATGAAACAGCATAACGCCAAAGGTATGTATAACTCTAAGATCGGCCTTCTTTATGCAATGAATGAGGATCAGAACAAAGATGCACCGGGATATCTTTCCTATGGACTGATCGGTGTCATGAATCCGCTGATCAATGCTATCTTCGGTCTTTGCATGGTCTATTCAAAGAATGGGGACTTCCAGAAGAGCATCGACATCCTCAACATGGGAATCGATTTCAATAACAGTTTCAGAAACGGCGACAAACCGAATTATATGGACCGTATAACCGCCTGTTATCTCACGGATATCGCATACTTCGAGTTCATCCAGGGAGAGAAAGAAAAGGCGGAAAAGACGCTTAAGAAAGCTTTCCAGACTGCTGAGAAGTTTGACGCAGATCCGGATTATGATACACGGAACATGAAATTCATCATGATCAATGAAGTATGCAAAGCATATGACTCTTTAGGTGATACAGCCATGGATGCGGTAGACAACATTATTGCTATGATCGCGGCTCCGGAGTTTACTTCATTCCAGGAATCTCTGCGCGCAAAATGGCAGAAAAAGCAGAAACAAAAGAAGTGATCTCTTCTTCTGTATTATATGCACCGATACTAATACGAAGTGAATTCTTCGCTTCTTCATTTGATGCGCCGAGAGCGGTAAGAACATGCGAAACTTCACTATTCTTAGAAGAACAAGCCGCACCGCCGGAACAGGCAAATCCCTTAACATCCAGAAGCAGCAGCGTCTTCTCCCCGTCCATGTCCGGTACATAAAGATTAACAATACCAGGATGTGATGATGATTCATCCCCATGGAAAAGCACTCGTGGGCATTCTTTTCGGATCTCGTTTATCAAAAGATTTGAGAGTGAACGAATACGATAAGATACTTGATTCAATTCAGCAGTGACAAGTTCAAGTGCTTTTGCCATACCGATGATGCCGGAAACATTCTCCGTGCCGGCCCGATGTCGGAATTCCTGAGAACCTCCTACGATAAACGACGGAAGATCGACACCCTTACGAACGATCAATCCTCCGACTCCTTTCGGTCCGTAAAACTTATGAGCCGAAAACGAAAGAAGATCCACATCCAGCGACTTGAAATCAACTGGCATAGAACCAACCGCCTGCACAGCATCAGTATGAAATAACACACCATGAACGTGTGCGATCTTAGAAAGTTCATTTATATTCTGTATCGTTCCGATCTCATTATTGACCATCATGATAGATACCAGCGATGTCTCGGAAGTGATTGCATTCTCGAGCGTTTCAGAAGCAACCAGACCTTTCTTATCGACCGGAAGATAGGTGATGCGGCATCCGTTTTTCTCCAGCTCTTCACAGGCACGAAGAACCGCAGGATGCTCAATCGAAGATGTGATTATATGCGAATCCCTCTTCCCTGCACAACAAATAGCCCAGTTATCGGATTCAGTTCCACCGGAGGTGAAATACAGTTCCGACGGTTCGCAATTCAAACATGAAGCGATACTGTCTCTCGCAAGCTCGAGTGCTTTTCGCGAGGATTGACCTTCACGATGCACAGACGAAGGATTGCCGAACTCGGAATATGCGGACATCATTGCATCAAGAGCCTCGGGACGGATCTTGGTTGTCGCTGCATTGTCGAGATAAACGCGCGTCATAAACTCTCCTCAACGGGGTAAATCATTACAACTATTATAGCTTATTAAGATGGCTAGAAAAAAGTTTTCCGTGCCATCCGGAAGGACAACACGGAAAACTCTTGTACCTTTTTGGTTGTGTAAATCGGATCGTTCACTCTGTTCTGAGAGCAACTACCGGATCCTTCTTCGCTGCAGAACGTGACGGGATAATACCGGCGATAAGTGTCAGCAGCATACTGATCGTAATAAGGATCAGTGCGGTCGGAATCGGAAGGACCGCAGTCAGGTTATAGAGGCCTGTCAGGCTGTGAACGATAATGTTGATCGGGATCAGTAACAGATACGTTATGATGACACCGAGAAGACCTGACGTAAATCCGATGATGATCGTCTCAGCATTGAACATTCTGGAGACATTCTTCTTCGAAGCACCAAGGGAACGGAGGATACCGATCTCCTTGGTTCTTTCCTGTACCGAGATCAGGGTGATAACACCGATCATGATCGAGGATACAACGAGGGATACTGCAACGAATGCGATAAGTACGTATGTGATCGCGTCGATGATCGTGGTGACAGAGGACATCAGGATTCCGATGTAGTCTGTGTACTTCAGTCTCTGAAGCTCAGGAACAGATTCGTTATACTCGTCAATGCAATCAACAACTGTATCCTTGTTCTCGAAAGAGTTCGCATACAGGCGGATAGAAGACGGAACATCCAGATCCAGGCAGCCAAGACGGATCAGGTTGTAATCATATGTGAATGCGGAGAACTCAAGGATGCTGTCATAGAATCCTGCGCAAGTTGCATCATCGAAGTTACCCATGTTCTGATCGAGAGCCGCAGCAAGTTCAGCCGGAGACTTTGTCTTCAGATCCTGCTCGATCTTCGCAGCATACTCGGCAAGATACTTCTCACGGATGCCCTTCTCAAAAGCTTTCTTCATATCGTCATCGGACATCTGAGCGATGTAACCCTTGACAGTCTGCTCATCCATACCCATTTCCGTAGTCATCTGTTCCATCATCATGGCTTCCATAGTCGCACGGTCGAGCTGGGAAAGAGCGACATCAACATAATCCTGAACGCTCTTTTCAGACGGAATGCTCATAACTTTCACATACAGATCAGCTTTGCCCTGATCATCCAGTTCAGAAACATATTTCTTAAAGTAATCTGCCTTTTCTTTCTCAGAAACAGCTGTGTTTTCATCCTTGAAAGGGAGTCCGGAAGTAACATCGATCTTCTGATTCTTCTTCTGAGCTTCAATTGCCTCAGTATTCTGGCTGTTGGAGATGATGTACTCAGTCAGCATATGCGTATAGCCGATCGTACCATGGTGAGATGTAGAAACAGCATCTTCATTCGGACGGACGATACCTACGACCTTCAGAGCAAGACCATTATCGTACAGATACTGCAGACCCTGTTCGCTCTGTCTAAGATCGATATAAAGGCCGGTTGTCGGATCATAGCTCCAGCAGCTGCTCGGGAATACCGAACGGAACTCGAGATTACAGATCTCTTCGTAGGACCAGTGCTGTTCAGAATAATTCAGAGTCTGCTTGTTCATTGCAGCCTTCATCATTGTAGTGATCTCTTCTTCTGTCTTTAAACCGAGAGCATAAAGCGTATAGTCATTGAGCTCGTTGTTCTCATCAAGGAAAAGTACGATCTCATCGTAAGTTTCAGGCCATCGGCCGTAGATAACATCATACTGCTTATGTGTTACAGGGTTAGTTGCTTCACCGTTTTTACCCGGAAGGAGCTCACTCCAAAGAGTCATAGAACTGCCCATCAGCTGGGAAGACTGTGAGTTCTGTGTATTCATGCTTGTCATGTCTACATTGAACATAGATTTCATGTACTCGCCCATAAGTGCGGACATAAGCTCATCTGTATCAGAATGAATGATCTTGCCTTCTACGTTCTTTGTATAGATCGCGAGATTCAGATCATAAGAATACTGTACACCGGAAAGAGCATTAGCCAGTTTGCTGTCACCCTTAGCTTTTTCATCCTCAATGTATTTCTTGAAGGAAGAAAGGTCATTTTCTTCAGCTTCAATTGAAATCAGGGAGTTCATCAGATCATAAATCTTATACTTCTGATAAACAGCATCTTTCTCATGTACAAAAGCCTGTTCATCATTTCCGACAAAAGCATTGAGCAATGTGCTCAAGTCAACGCTCTGTGCCTGGATCTCAAGCGGATAAGCGGAAATCGTATCTTCCTGAACGTCATTGATGAAGTTATGTGTACCCTGAGATACAGAATAGATCAAAGCGATACCGATAATACCGATAGATCCTGCGAAAGATGTCAGGATCGTTCTTCCCTTTTTAGTAAAGAGGTTCTTTAGAGACAGTGAGAACGATGTGAAGAAAGACATGGACGGTTTCTTCTCGCCCTTGGCAGCTTTCTTCTTCGCTTTCTTATCCAATGCGGCATGCTCTTCAGCGATCTTTTCAGCCTGTTTCTGCTCTTCTTCTGTGAAAGGAGCAGAGTCACCTGTGATCTTACCATCGAGCATTCTAACGATACGTGTGGAATACTTCTCGGCAAGTTCAGGGTTATGGGTAACCATGATGACGAGCTTATCCTTGGAGATCTCCTTGAGGATCTCCATGACCTGTACACTGGTCTCTGTATCAAGAGCACCAGTCGGCTCATCGGCAAGAATAATATCCGGGTTATTTACGAGAGCACGGGCAATCGCAACACGCTGCATCTGACCGCCGGACATCTCAGAAGGTCTCTTCTTCAGCTGATCACCAAGCCCAACCTTCTTCAGGGCTTCTGTTGCACGTTCGCGGCGTTCCTTCTTACTTACACCGGAAAGAGAAAGTGCGATCTCAACGTTCGCGAGAACGTTCTGATGCGGGATCAGGTTATACGTCTGGAAAACGAAACCGATCGTATGGTTACGGTATGTATCCCAGTCTCTGTCCTTGTAATCCTTGGTGGATCTTCCATTAATGATCAGATCACCGGAGGTGTACTGGTCAAGACCGCCGATAATGTTCAGCATGGTCGTCTTACCGCATCCGGACTGACCGAGGATCGAAACAAATTCACTGTTACGGAAGCCGAGGCTGACGCCCTTCAATGCTTCCACAGGATTGCCGCCTGCCGGATAGATCTTCACAATGTCTTTAAGTTCTAGCATCTTTCTTCTGTCTCCATTTCCTTTAGATTGTTATGCTTTGAAGATTATTGTTTTCCCTTGTTTTCGAGCTCCTGCTGCTCCACCTTATCAATGATCTGGCGGATCTGCCGGCAGCTTTCGATGAATTCTTTTATCTTTTCAGTTCCGAAGTGATCAACGACAGCACCGGAATATAGTAAGATCTCGCGCTGCTGCTCCTGGAAAAGTGCTTTTCCGGAATCAGTGATTGCAACCATAACCTTTCTGCCGTCGGATGGGTCCGTATGCTTTTCGATCAGGCCTTTATCAGACATTTTCTTCAGCAGTACAGCAACACGTGCCGTGCTGACATTCATGTACTCGCTGATCTCCCCTGCGGTAACTTCGTGATCGGCGCACATGAGAAAACAGAGAACATTGCTAATCCCCATAGACTGAACGTCGAGTTTTTGTAGAAATTCCAAGGGATGAATACTGCTGAATTCCTGCAGTAATGCGATCACTTCTTTATCAGATGCCATTCTGTCACTCCTAATTTGCTAACTGGGTTAGATTATATTCTTTTCGACAGAATAGTGTCAATGCACAATTACACAGAAATATGCATACGTTTTGTGAATTATTTGTTACTCTTATCAGATGAGTTATCAGAGGAAGAATCGGGCTTGCGAAGCGGAGTCCCGTTTTTCAGGTGGTCCATCCATTTACGGATCTGCACTTCATAGCCGAGATTACCCGGTTCATAGTATTTAGTTCCGACCATCTCGTCCGGAAGAAACTGCAAATCCACATAGTGTTCCGGGAAATCATGGGCATATTTATAACCGACAGAATAGCCCATATCCAGCATTCCCTTGGCCGGAGCATTACGGAGATGCATCGGGACTTCACCTGTCCGCTTATTGGCCACATCAGAAAGTGCTTTATCGATCGCAAGATACGAACTATTCGACTTCGGACTGGTAGCTACCGTGACAGCAGCTTCAGCAAGCAGTATCCGGGCTTCCGGCATACCGACCGCCATGACTCCCTGATAGGCGGCCATTGCGACAAGGATCGCATTCGGATTGGCCATACCGACATCCTCGGAAGAACAGATCAGGATACGTCTGGCGAGAAATTCGATATCCTCACCGGAATGCAGCGCACGTGCCAAATAGAAGATCGCCGCGTCCGGGTCACTTCCGCGCATGGACTTGATCATCGCGGAGATATTGTCATAGTGGCTCTCCCCGTCAGTATCAAAAGCCAGGGATCTCTTCTGCATACAGTCCTGCATGATCTCTTCATCGATCTTGATGGTCCCCTTCTCATCCGGCGGAGTCGTAATGTACGCAAGCTCAAGAGAACGGAGCGCAATACGTGCATCGCCGTTACAAAGGTCAGCAATATAAGAAAGCGTACGGTCTGAGATCTCGATCGGCTCGTTTCCGAGTCCTCTCTCCTTATCATTCAGCGCCTGCTTGAGGATCGCGATGATATTCTCATCTGTAAGAGGCTTCAGTGAAAGCACTGTTGATCTGGAAATAAGAGCCTTATTTACCTCGAAGAACGGGTTCTCAGTAGTCGCGCCGATGAGGATGACTGTACCGTCTTCAACGTGCGGAAGCAGAGCGTCCTGCTGCATCTTATTGAAACGGTGAATCTCATCTACGAAAAGCACTACCCTGCCGTTTGGTGTCAGGATCGGGTTTTTCGCATCTTCCACGATACGCTTGATATCACCTACGCCCGCTGTGACCGCGTTAATGCGTTCGAATTTCGCGGAGGTGGTATGAGCTATTAATCTGGCCAGAGCTGTTTTACCTGTGCCCGGAGGGCCAAAAAGGATGATAGAAGACAGACGGTCTGCCTCGATCATCCTTCGTAACATCTTACCCTCGCCAAGAATATGCTCCTGACCGATATATTCAGACAAAGAACGGGGCGCCATGCGGAATGCTAAAGGTTCTCTCTTTTTGTATTCCTCATTGACGCCCATATTAATCGTTCCTCATTGTCTTTCCGAGCGGATTCCCGCTACTTTGGAAAGAATATTAGTACTTCATATCCGGATAGAGCGGATACTTAGAAGTCAGGCCTGCAACAGCAGCCTTGATGTCTTCCTTAGACTCCTCGAAGGAAAAGATCGCCTTAGCGATGCAGTCAGCGATAACATCCATATCCTCTTCCTTCATTCCGCGAGCAGATACAGCAGCTGTACCAACACGTACACCGGATGTTACGAACGGCTTCTCAGGATCGAAAGGAATGGTGTTCTTGTTTGCTGTGATGTTTACATCATCCAGACGGAGCTGCAGTTCCTTACCTGTTACGCCTGTGCCACGAAGGTCGATGAGCATCAGGTGGTTGTCTGTACCGCCGGAAACAAGGTTAACGTTTCTCTTCATGAGACCGTCAGCCAGAGCAGCAGCATTCTTGATGATCTGTCCCTGATAAGCACGGAACTCATCAGAAAGAGCTTCCTTGAAAGCAACCGCCTTAGCAGCGATGATGTGCATCAGAGGACCACCCTGCTGGCCCGGGAATACTGCGGAGTCGATCTTCTTCGCATATTCTTCCTTGCACATGATGATACCGCCACGCGGACCACGAAGTGTCTTATGAGTTGTTGTTGTAACGAAGTCAGCGTATGGAACCGGGTTCGGGTGAAGGCCGGCAGCTACGAGACCTGCGATGTGAGCCATATCAACGAAGAGGTAAGCGCCAACAGCGTCAGCGATCTCACGGAACTTCTTGAAGTCGATGATTCTCGGATAAGCGGAAGCACCTGCAACGATAACCTTCGGCTTAACTTCCTTAGCAAGCTCGAGGAGCTTGTCATAGTTGATGGTCTGTGTCTCAGGATCTACCTGATAGAACTCAGACTGATATGTGCGGCCGGAAACATTGAGCTTCATGCCGTGTGTGAGGTGTCCACCATGAGAAAGGTCCATACCGAGGATCTTATCGCCCGGCTCAAGGATAGCGAAGTAAACAGCTGTGTTCGCCTGAGCACCGGAGTGAGGCTGAACGTTAACATGCTCAGCACCGAAGAGCTTCTTAGCTCTCTCGATAGCCAGGGACTCAACGATATCAACATACTCGCATCCACCGTAGTATCTCTTTCCCGGATATCCCTCAGCATACTTGTTCGTTAACGGGGAACCAGCAGCCTCAAGAACAGCTTCTGTTACGAAGTTCTCAGATGCGATCAGCTCGATCTTATTGCGCTGACGCTCAACTTCCTGTGTTATCGCCTGAAATACCTCAGGATCTTCCGCTTTGATATGTTCAAACATGGGATACCTCCAACAGTGATACAAAATTACTTTAATATTCTAATCAAATTATCAACTTCAGTAAAGAGCAAAGAACCATGAAACATGCACAAAAATCAAATCTGAAATGTGCCGAATGAAAAAGATTTCGACACGCCTCCGCAGGACGAAGTCCGAGGACCAGCGCGAGAAACTTTTTCTTCGGCAATTACTGATTTACTTTTTCTCGATTACTCCCATAATTTTGTTTCCGCAAGTTTGACATATGTAGTCTTCATCTACGACGCCAACAATAGGAGCTGCACAGCTCGGGCAGGTGTCTTTGACGATTTTCTTGGCAAGGGCGACTTTCAGCTCGTCATCATGGACTTCAAGAGTGCTGTGCGCGAGATATCCGGAACGGAGCGCTCCTCTCACCTGACGGATCTTCTGTCCTTTTCCCTTTACAGACGGAATATCCGAAGCCAGGATAAAAGGCTTTTCGGACTTAGCAAAGTACTCCGAGCAGGATTCAGCTTCATTCGCGAAGAAGAACTTAAAGATCATTCTAACGGCAAGTACAAGAAGAATGATTCCTACGATCGAACCGAATACGATCATAGAAGCCAGGCTCTCCTTCACCTGCTGGGTACTAAAAAGCTCATTGGATGAATCAAGCATCTCTTTTACGAGATAATCATGGTCATTATACTTTGAAACGCCGTCAGCGATCATACATCCGCAGATGAATGCCACTCCGATTCCAATTACGGCAAGGATAAGGAAGAGTCCCTTCTTTGCACCGAGACTGCCGTGTTGATAATACTCCGGACGTTTATGTCCCTTCTTCACTTCATTACTGATGCTGTAGAACTTGTCTCCGGAAAGCACTTTTGCAAAAACATCCGAGCTTCCGCAATAGTTACAGGTTCCGACAAAGTAATCTTTCTTTTCAATCGGAGCTCCGCAGTTCTTACACTCGCAGAGAGTTTTCTTACTGTAAAGTTCAATGATGCTCTTCCCTTCATCTTTGGTAAAAGAATACTTTTTCATGTAGATGAAACGGAACAGGATAAGTTCGATCGCGACACCGAATACCGGCTTGCCGGAAGCCTGTGCCAGTTCTTTATATGTGATACGTCCTTCAAGCGATCCTTCGAAGTAACTGGAATAGAAACGCGCGTCACCCATAAGTTTTCTGGAAATTGTCGCAATAAGGATTAGGACTGCGCCCAGTGCGAGTGCTTTTACAGCATCAGGCGTAGCTTTCGCTTTAGCAACAGTCGCCAGATCATCAATATAATAAGAAACTAGATCAGCAAGTATAACCAGCCCGAAAATCAGGCAAAGGACACCTGCGATGACCAGTAGGACATTCTTCACCTTCAGGCACTTCAAAAAACGTTCTCTCAAATACATGTACAGGAACTTCCTTCTTACATCTTATAAAGTTCGTCCGTCTGCGGCGGGAGAAATTCGATCTTGTTTCCTTCTGTATCTTTAAGGACGAATTCTTTTTCGGTAAAAGCACCGATTACGCTGGCCTGGATTCCTTTTTCTTCCATAGCCTTGACAGTTCCTTCCGGATCATCGGTAGCTACCAGGATCGAACCGGAGGAGATCAGGCGGTACGGATCAATATCCATCGCTTTGCAGATCGCTTTCGTGCATGGAGCAACAGGAACTTTGGAAAGATCGACAGATACACCGATACCGGAAAAATCTGCCATTTCATATGCTGCACCGAGAACTCCGCCTTCGGTAACATCATGCATAAGATGCGTAGAACTGTATGTAATGCCACGGGAACTGACTTCCCCGTTCTTATCCGGAAGCGAGCAGGCGGTTACACCATCTTCTACAACACTGATTCTGTCGATGAATGTTTTTGCGTCAGCAAGAAGCTCTTCGGATACTTTGCCGACGAGAGCATCTTCGTGCTCCATCGCCGCGATCCAGGTACCCTCGATACCCGCAGTCTTCGTCATGATCAATGCGTCGCCGGGTTTAGCTACGCCACGCGGTACAGGCGCATTCTTATCCGCAATGCCGAATGCAGTTGTGATTACGATAAAACGGTTGACGCTGTCACTGACTTCAGTATGACCACCGACAATATCGACACCGAGTGCTTTTGCCGTGGATGACGCCTGTTCAACGATATGGATGACATCTTCCTTCGTACAGTCCGGAGGCGCGATCAGAACTGTCAGGATGGCTGACGGACGGATACCACAGGCCGCGATATCATTACAGGAAACATGAATGGAAAGAGCACCCGACTGCATGCCGCCGGCCGTGATCGGGTCGGAGGATGTCACCAGAAGTTTATCTCCGAGGTCGAGCCATGCGCAGTCCGCACCGATGTTTGCACCGATAAGCGTGCGCTCGGACAGCTTCGGAAGGCGTGAAAGAACGATTTCTTTGAGTTCTTCGTTGGTTAACTTGCCAATACGCATAGGATCTCTCCTTTCGGGTAGAAATCAGGACTTGGATGTACGCTCGATCTTGTATGTCTCGATGCCTTCCACGCCCTGCTGGACAAGAGCAGCAATATCGAGGTTAGCTTCAGCTTCAACGATATGTTTCTTCTGCGGATGTGTCTTCGGATGCTTCGCGACAAAGACGGTGCAGCAGTCTTCGTAAGGAAGGAT
>DBYF01000059.1:23516-29871 GCA_002310155.1 Mageeibacillus sp. UBA1193
CCGGTGATCAGGCACTTGCAGCCCTGCTTGTTCGCAAGTTCTTCTGCGATCTCGAACATGATGCGGCGCATCGTGATCGTAAGCATATCCTGCGGGCTGTTTTTATAGAGATTCAGCTGGATATCCGTGAAATTGCAGACATGCAGGAGGATCGTTCCGGAATACTGGGAGACGATTCTCGCCAGATCCTTGACCTTCTCCAGAGCACGCTCGCTGGTATACGGGTAGGAATGGAAATAGATCGCTTCGAGCTGCATACCGCGGGATGCCATCATGTAACCGGCAACCGGGCTGTCGATACCGCCGGAAAGAAGGAGCATGCCCTTGCCTGCTGTTCCGACCGGGAGGCCTCTGTGGCCTTCGACCTTCTCACTGTAAACATATAGATCTTCACGCACTTCGATATAGATCGTGAAATCCGGGTTATGTACATCAACGGTAAGTTCCGGATGCGCATCAAGGATGACTTCTCCGACATCCATGCAGATTTCCGGAGATGCTAGAGGGAAACGCTTATTACCGCGCTTACTCTCGACCTTGAAGGTCTTGTAATCGTGCTCGGCAAGGATATCATCCGTCAGCTGTACAGCCTGCTTCTTGATATCTTCCATGTCACCGTTGAATCGGCGGACAAGGCTCGCGGAAACAAGACCGAATACCTGAGTCACGGCATTTAAGACTGCAAGTGCCGTCTCTTTATCTTCGAGTACATCCGGATTACTGTCCTTCGGCTCGATCCAGATACGGGACTGGCTCTGTACGATGGAAAAAGCACCGTACTCCTTAAGTCTCCATCTCATATTATCCATGAGCTGACGCTCGAACTTACCTCTGTTCAAGCCCTTCAGAGCGATCTCGCCCATTCTCGCAAGTAAAATTGTCCGATAAGAATTCGCCATTCTTCTTTCTCCTTCGGTTTTCCAGTCTATACGTATAAGGAATTCGTCTGATCAGACTTTGTATCTGTCGTAGATCTCTTTAATTGCTACTATCGTCTGGTCCATTTCTTCTTTCGTGTTGAACCTTGAGAAGCTGAAACGGACAGCATTTTGCGCGATCTCACGTCGTATACCCATCTCCGATAACACATAGCTCACGGCTTTTGTCTTGCTGGAGCAGGCAGACACTGTCGAGACATAGATTCCTTTTTCCTCTAAACAGTGTAACATGGTTTCGGACTGAAAGGACGGAAAAGATACATTTAATACATAAGGAAGCGCATCCGAAGGAGAAAGGATCTCCGCTCCAACGCCCTTAAGATCTTTCGCAAACCCATCACGGAGTTCCGTCATCTTCGCAAGGTTATCTTCGATATTCTCATATGCCTTTTCTAATGCCAATGCAAAAGCACTCGCAAGGTACGGGCTCTGTGTTCCGGATCTCATTCCTTTCTGCTGGCCGCCGCCGATGATCAGAGGCTGCACACGCACACCGGTCTTAATGAACAGAAGTCCAAAACCCTTCAGCGCATGGATCTTATGTCCCGAGAAAGATGCCATATCGATGCCCATACGGGAAAGAGCGATCGGAAGTTTACCCAGGGACTGTACGCAGTCCAGATGGATCTTCGTGTTTCTGTTCTTCTTATTACGGATCGTAACGATATCAGAAAGCGGAAGGATGCTTCCACTCTCATTATTAACATGAGTAAAAGTAATGAGCGCAGTATTCTCGTCGAGTGCTTTTTCCAGAGCATCCAGATCCGGCTTACCGTCAGCACATACCGGAATATAGCAGATCTCATAGCCCTCTTTCTCAAGTCGGGAAAGAGATTCGAGCGAAGCCTTGTGTTCAGTCTTTGTGGAGATGATCTTCTTTCCTGCTCTCGGATTCTGATGAACATAGCCCATGATGGCCGTGTTTACCGACTCAGAACCGCAGGAAGTAAAGATCAGCTCTTCTTTCTTACAGGAAAGGAGCTTACTGATCTTGTCGAGGCTTTCATTTAAGTCTCTTTCAGCAAGCACACCAAGACGGTGAAGCGATCCGGGATTACCGAAAGACTCTTCACCGCTCAGGGTTTCATATACCAAACGAGCCACTTCGGGAAGTGGCTTCGTGGTTGCACTATTGTCAAAATATATGCTCATATACTTACTTTTCCAGATCCTCCAGAGATCAGACGTTCAATTCCGGCTCATCCATATCGAGCTCGGAAGCATACATCTTCAGGACGGGCTCAACATCATTCTTCAGGAAAGATGTGACCTGCTCCGGGCAGCGTCCGATGTAAAGCTTCGGATCGAGGAGTGTATCCAGGGAATCCTTATCGAGGCCGAATGCCGGGTCATCAGCGATACGAGTCAGAAGATCGTTCGGAAGGCCCTCTTCCTTAACTACCTTACCCGCTGCCATGGAGTGTACACGGATCTTCTCGTGAAGCTCCTGACGGTCACCACCGCGCTTAACAGCTTCCATCATGATGTTCTCGGTCGCCATGAAAGGCAGCTCGTTCATAATGTGGTTGTGGATCATCTTCGGATAAACAACGAGTCCGGATGCAACGTTGAGGTAGATGCTCAGGATCGCATCAACAGCGAGGAAAGCTTCCGGTACGGAAATACGCTTGTTCGCAGAGTCATCGAGTGTTCTCTCGAACCACTGCTCAGAAGCGGTCATAGCCGGGTTCAGAGCGTTAGCGATGACATAACGGGACAGAGAGCAGATACGCTCAGAGCGCATCGGGTTTCTCTTATATGCCATAGCGGAAGAACCGATCTGTGTCTTCTCGAAAGGCTCTTCGATCTCCTTCAGGTGCTGCAGCAGACGGATGTCATTACTGAACTTATGAGCGGATGTCGCAATACCGGAAAGAGTATTGAGAACCTTCGCGTCGAGCTTTCTGGTGTATGTCTGACCGGATACGGAGATGGAAGCTTCAAAGCCCATCTTCTCAGCGATCATCTGGTCGAGTTTTTCAACCTTCTCGTGGTCACCCTGGAAAAGATCGAGGAAACTTGCCTGTGTTCCTGTTGTACCCTTGCAGCCCAGAGGCTTGAGGCAGGACAGTGTGTAATCGAGTTCATCAAGGTCGATCAGGAGATCCTGAAGCCACAGTGTAGCACGCTTACCAACGGTAACGAGTTGAGCCGGCTGGAAGTGTGTGAAACCGAGAGTAGGCATAGCCTTGTACTCGTCAGCGAACTTAGCAAGTTTCTCGATAACCGCGAGGAGTCTCTTTCTGGTAAGGATCAAAGCCTCACGCATCAGAAGGATATCTGTGTTATCACCAACGTAGCAGGATGTAGCACCGAGGTGGATGATTCCCTTTGCCTTCGGGCACTGCTCACCATAAGCATGTACGTGAGCCATCACGTCATGACGGACAAGCTTCTCTTCTCTTGCTGCAACGTCGTAATTGATATCTTCCTTAGAAGCCTCGAGCTCAGCGATCTGCTCATCGGTAATGTTCAGTCCGAGTTCTTTTTCACAGGAAGCCAGATAGATCCAGAGCTGTCTCCATGTCTTAAACTTATGATCAGGCGAGAAGATCGCCTTCATTTCCTTACTGGAATAACGGGAATTCAGCGGGCTTTCGTAGATATCCTTCATGTCTTACTCCTCCAAAAGTTTTCTTACAGCTGCTAGTTTAGCACAAACGGCGAAAACTGTAACGGCTGTTTCGATATCTTCTACCTTCGGGAAGCTCGGAGCGATACGAAGGTTGCTGTCATTCGGGTCCTTCTTGTAAGGATAGGTTGCGCCTGCAGGAGTAAATGCGACACCGCACTCCTTGGCAAGACGTACTGTCTCTTTCGCTGTGCCGTTCAGAAGATAAACGGATACGAAGTAACCGCCGAGAGGAGAATTCCAGTGTGCGATACCGCTGCCCATGAACTCATCCTGCAGTGTCTTAAGGACCATCTCGAACTTCGGACGAAGAATATCTGCCTGCTTGGACATGACCTTCTTAACAGCCTCGAGGTTCGGGAGGTACTTCGCGTGCATCAGCTGAATGATCTTGTTCGGACCGATGGACTGAACGCCGAGGTACTTTCTGGCACGTGTTGTATTCTCTTCATTTGCAGCCATGCAAGCGATACCTGCACCGGCAAAAGAAATCTTACTTGTGGAAGCGAACTCATAAACACGGTTCGGGTTACCTGCCTCACGGCAAAGCTTCAGGATATCCGGGAGAGTTCCCTGCTTCGCCTCATCATCATAAAGGTGATGTACAACATAAGCATTATCCCAGAGGATCCTGAAATCCGGGGCGGCTGTCTTCATGGTAGCCAGACGCTTGCAGACTTCCTCAGAGTAGATGTATCCATCCGGGTTGCTGTAAAGTGGCATAGCCCACATACCGAGGATCGAAGCATCCTCAGCAACGAGCTTTTCAACCATATCCATATCCGGGCCGTTCTCATCAAGCGGAACCGGGATCAGTTCGAAACCGAGAGTCTCAGTAACGAGGAAGTGTCTGTCATAACCCGGAACCGGGCAGATCCACTTACGGCCTTCGACCTGGCCCCACGGCTTGGAAGACTCGATCTCACCGAAGATCAGGGATCTGGAAAGTGTATCATACATCAGCTGAAGGCTGGAGTTATTGCCTACAGTAACAAGTTCCGGATCAATACCCAGGATCTCACCGAAAAGGTTTCTGGACTCCTTCAGGCCGAACGGAACACCGTAGTTACGGCAGTCAGAACCGTCTTCTGCCTTAAGGTTATTTGTATCGAGCAGGGTCGGCATCTCATTTGCGATGTCCAGCTGATCCGGACTCGGCTTACCTCTCGTCATATCCAGAGTGAGATTACGGGATTTCAGCTCGTTATAACGCATCTCCAAAATCTTGAGAGTATCCTTCAACTCTGCCTTACTCAGTTCAAGATAAGTCTTCATGATTGGCCTCCTTGCCATTGCTTGTATTTTTGCTCGAAAAGCACTTGAAAAGAAATTTGATTTCTCCGGTCTTGCATTTTCGTAAAACCTACAGCGCTTTTAGCCTTGTATATTATGTTATAAATGAAAGTGTTTGACAAGCAACTTGCAAGATAATAGTCGAAATTCGATGAAATATACAAAAGAACCCTCATAAGAGGGGTTTTGCATGACATTTTAACGAGTGGAGCACTATGGATTGCACATATGGCAGGGTTCATATCCATCTTCGATAAGAGCCTGCCGGTCACCCTGATAGTACCACCGGTTATTTTCTTTCATCTTCCCTACTGCCTCACAGTCAGGTTTGTGGAACTTACGGGAGCTCTTGTTTACTACATAATCACAATCCGGTATCGTGGAAGGATCCATGATCTTTTCTTCCGGAGCAGTAAACGGATCGTTATCCGTTTCTTTCTCAACCGAGACAGAGATAGATTCTCCATCACTGGAAACAATGATGTCTCCATGAAGATCCGTCCTGTACAGAGCGATCTCATTCTTCGCCAGAAGGTCAAGCACACGCTGCTTAGGAAATCCGTAATCATTATCTTTTCCGCAGGATATAACTGCAATTGACGGCTTCACGGCATCTATGAACGTGGAAGATGTCGAATATTCACTGCCGTGATGACCTACTTTGAGTACATCACTCTTGATCTCCTGGCCGGAACCAAGGATCGATGATTCTTCAGAGAATTCTGCGTCTCCGGTAAACAGGAAGGAATTATTCCCGTATGTGACCCTGATCACGATGGAGTTATTGTTGATTTCTTCCAGATCCTCAAGCGGTGCAAGAACTGTAACTTCAGCACTTCCCAGAGTCAGGTGCTCATCCGGATCGGGTATTTCGATGGATACACCCTGCTTCTCAAGAGCTTTTCGATAATTCTCGAAAGGAATACTGTCATATGTATCTACAGAGCAGAACGCACGCTCAACCGAAGCGTATCGAAGCGCTCCTGACAGGCCGCCGATATGATCATCGTCCGGATGCGTGGCAACCATGTATTTCAGATGAGTGATCTCGAGCTTCTTGAGATACGCATATGCAAGATCAGAATCATAAGATGAGCCACCGTCGATCATCATGGCTTCTCCTTCACAGACAATCAGAACGGCATCCCCCTGCCCTACATCGATGAAATGTACGTAAATACCTGATTCATTCGGAGAGATTACATCGGTGTATGATCCAGAATCTTCAGTCGACATCTCAGTCTCGATAATAGTTGTCGATGACTCGGATTCAGTATCACTGATCGTGGTTTTGGATACTGTAGAAGATTCTTCTGTCGGCAACGAAGTCTCCGTTGAAGAAAACTCAGCAGAATGCTCATCTGACTGTCTTGAAGAACAGCCAAATGAGCAAAATGAAATGCATAGGATTATAGCTATTAACTTAAGATATATGTTTCTCATTACAGATCATTTTCAGGATGGCACCTCTTGCACGGGGTATAACCATCAT
>DBYF01000122.1:0-3213 GCA_002310155.1 Mageeibacillus sp. UBA1193
CGATTCCCAGTTCGATCCAGAGGATCTTTCTGTTCTTACCTGTCTTCTTTTTTACTTCTAACTTTGCGCCTTCACCCTTGAGCGGCATCTCAGGGATCATTTCTTCGTCGAGTTCCCCGATCAGGTCAAGTAATTTATCTGCGTTTTTCATTCTTCTGAACCTTCTTTCTTAAGGTAGTCCTCCAGCTTCTTGCGTGTCCTTGAAAGAAGCATCTTCACTGCGTCAGATGTCATCTCATAGTGATCCGCAATGTCGGAGACCGGCATCATGTACCAGTACCGGAAAAGGAAGATGTGACGGTTCTTTTCCGGGAGAGAAAGAAGAAATTTGGAAAGCAGATCCTTAAGCGCGACAGTATCCTCGACCGAAGTGCTTTCACCGATACACTCGGAAAGCTCATCCAGACAGATCGCGATCTGTCCGCCACCGTGCTTCATGGACCGTTCTTTTCTATAGCGGTCGATCGCCAGATTTCTGGTGATTCTTCCGAAATAGACAGAAAGACGGTTCGGCTTATCCGGCGGCATGCTGTTCCAGGAACGGAGCCATGTGTCATTGACACACTCTTCGGTGTCTTCTTGGGAGTGAAGGATATTATGGGCGATCGCCCGGCAATAGGAGCCATACTTGTTCTGGCTCTCTGTGATTGCCTTCTCATCACGCTGAAAGTATAGTTCAATGATACTTTTATCTTCCATGCACACGCTCCTGACTTCCCCTCTCAATTATATAGACGTAAAAGAGAGATGGGAAGTAACGCAGGATGTGAAGATTATTGCTTGTTTATCTGTTTGGAAAGCAGAACGACCGTCTCGACATGCGTGGTTCCCGGGAACATATCGACCGGGCAGATCTTCTTGATGCCGTATTTTACGCCCATCTCCTGCTGGAGGTGGAAGAATCTTTCCAGGTCGCGGGCAAGGGTCGCCGGATTACATGAGACGTAGATGATGCGTGTCGGACCAAGATCGAGGAGTTTTCGAAGGAGAGCTTCATCGCAGCCTTTTCTCGGCGGATCAACGACGACCGCATCCGGCATCATGCTGCCGAAATCATAATCTTCCGCCTTACCGAAGATGAACTCGGTATCTTCGATGAAGTTCGATCTCGCGTTGTTTCTCGCATCGATCACGGCAGATTCTACCGACTCGATACCGATCAGGTGATGGCATGCATCCGAACAGAAGATACCGATGCTTCCGGTGCCGCAGTAAAGGTCGAGAAGGACTCTCGGGAGGAATCCATCATAACGGAGATATTCCTTGATCTTATTGTAAAGCACTACCGCCTGCTTGGAATTGACCTGGAAGAACGAATCCGGTGAGATACGGAACACACGGTTATCGAGGAACTCACGGATCGTGGTCTCGCCCCAGATATTGGTCCAGACGCCCTTCGGGTTCTTCCACTTGACACCCTCCGGACGCTCTTCCGTCCAGATACTGATCAGGCGCATGCCGTTCTTTGCCTGCTTGAGAGCTTCGTTACAGTCCTCGACGAACTTCTCGGCATCGATCGTGACCTGCTTCCTGATGACGAAGATGATCATCATCTCCTTGGACATGAGGCCTGTGCGCACAACGACCTGGCGCAGTGCTTTTGCCGCATCGATACGGGAAAGATCGGAGAAGAAGATCTGGGAGACCTTTCTCACGATCTCCGCGGCAGGATCCGCGATGAAGCACTTCTCATGCTCGACGATCTTATGGCTGGATCTCTCATAGAGACCGATATTGACGCATCTCTTCTCGCGGCTGTACTCCACGGGATACTGGATCTGGTTTCTATAGTAATACTGGTCCTTGGCCGGAACGATCGTCTCCATGCAGGCACGGATCTGCTCTTCCGGGAAATGGCCCATGCGGACCAGGCAGTTTCTGACCATACTCTCCTTCATCTGGAGCTGGCATTCATAGGACGCATGCAGGATCTGACATCCTCCGCAGCGCGGGAATTCAGGGCACACGGGCTTGACCCTGTTCTTCGAGGGAGCAGCCTCGGCAGTCTTCTCACCGAAGGTCATGTTGTTCTTTCTATCCGTGATCTTGATCCTGGCTTTCTCGCCGGGGAGCATATCATATATGAAGACCTTCATGCCGTCTTCTTTGGCGCCTTTTTCCTCGATACGGACGACTCCGGCGCCCTCATTGGAGATGCCTACACATCTGCCGGTAAACACTCTGCTGCTGTCAAAAATGCCCATCCCTAAAATCCTCTTTACTTTTATATTCCTATTATAGCGCAATGCCCTTCTCTTTCCAATTACCCCGATTACTGGTATTATTAGTGTGGATTTTTATCGATCCCCTACAAAGGACCTGAAGAAGGTACGCTATGTCTGATATTGATCCGCGCGGCAACGCATCGCGTCGTCCGTCCGGCAAAAATACTAACAATTCAAAAGCACCACGATCCGGTTCTTCTCCTAAGAAGGCTCCGGTCTCGGATGCGACTATGCCCCGCACCCCCTCGCAGGCTGCGGCTTCCGGTTCCGGATCCGGCTATTCACGTGACCAGGTCTATGACCGGTCCAAGGCTAAGGCTGCAGCGGCGGCTGCCCAGAAACGTACTACGATCCCCTGCGCGCCGGAAGATTCCGCACTGGCTGATGAGCTCCGTTCCCGTCTGAAAGGAAAGCCTACGAGAGCTGCCCATAACCGTCACTGGTATGTTGAGGTGATCCAGGCGGCCCTGACAATCTTAAAGACCGTCCTGATCCTTCTGCTGTGCGTCAGCTTCTTAGTCGGAGGATTTGCCGGGGGTATGCTGATCGGCTATATCTCGACCACCACACCGCTCTCGATCGCGGATATTTCGATGACCGATTCCGTAGAGACATCTTTCGTCTACGACAGTAACGGTACCGTCATCGCCAAGCTGACAGGTAGTGAGAACGTTGACCGTGTCTATGTTCCTTACACCGACGTCAAGAACACCTACATCGACGAAGCCATCATGGCGATCGAGGATGAGCGATTCCTCGAGCATTCCGGTATCGACGTACAGCGTATCGGAAGTGCGGTGCTTTCCGCGCTGTTTAATGGCGGTACGGCTTCTCACGGTGGTTCCACGATCACCCAGCAGACCGTTAAGCTCATTACCGGTCAGGACCAGAGATCCACACAGAGAAAGGTTCAGGAATGGTTCTCCGCCATGACTCTCGAGCAGCAGCTCTCCAAGGATGAGATCATGCAGCTCTATATCAATCTCGC
>DBYF01000122.1:3333-7647 GCA_002310155.1 Mageeibacillus sp. UBA1193
AGAAGAAACGCGATGCGCCGTATGCGTATCGTACTGACGAAGATGTATGAGCTCGGCGATATTTCCCAGGAAGAGTATGAGAACGCGCTGAATACGGAGCTGGTGTTTAAGACTAAGTCCACTTCTTCCGCAACTTCCATTAACTCCTACTTCGTTGAGTATGCCGTTTCCGAGGTCATCTCCGATATCCAGCATGAGAGAAACATCAGCCGCTCTCTGGCGGCTACGACCGTGTACAACCGCGGTTACCATATCTACACCACCATGGAAGCAGATGTTCAGTCTGTCATGGATGAGGCATTCACCACACAGTCCCTTTTCCAGACGGATCCGGAAGCCCTGGAGGATTACCCGGAGAAACCGCAGGGAGGTATGGTCGTCATCAACGTCAAGACCGGCTCGATCGCCGGAATGCAGGGCGGATATGGTGAGAAGACCGTAAACCTCGGAACCAACCGTGCCGTAGATGCCAAGCGTCAGCCGGGTTCTTCCATCAAGCCGCTGATCGCCTATGGTCCGGCTCTTGAGCTCCGTTTGATCACGCCTTCCATGATTTACGAGGATAAGGAATCCCACCTCGATCCGTCGAATCCGGATAAGGTCTGGCCGAAGAACTCCGATGGTAAGTTCAAGGGCCCGATGACCATCCGTCAGGCGGTCGCTTCCTCGAGAAACACCATCGCCGTTATGGTATGGAACGATGTCGGCGCGGAGATGGCGCTGTGGTTCTTAAATGAGGTCGGTATCGACCGTCTGACTGAGCAGTATCCTTCGACCGCGGTCGGTGGTTTCAATACCGGTATGTCGCCTCTGGAGATGGCTGCCGCGTATACCACATTCGCAACCGGCGGTATCTATACAAAGCCGTACGCATATACCAAGGTTCTCGACAGTGACGGAAACGTCGTTCTCGAGCATGTACCGAACCAGCACCGTGTATATCGTGAAGATACTTCCTTCCTGATGACCAGCATGCTGCAGGACGTTATCAAGTCCGGTACTGCCGCAGGCAAGGTCGATCCGATCAAGAACGCTGACGGCGAGAACATCGCAGTCGCCGGTAAGACCGGTACCACGGATGATAACGTCGATAAGTGGTTCTGCGGATACACTCCGTACTATGCCGCCGCAGTCTGGTATGGTTATGATAACCGTCTGCGTACTACGGAGATCCCGAAGGGTGACCGTAATAACGCCCAGCTGATCTGGAACTATGTCATGCAGCGTATCCATACGAATCTGCCGGGAGCTGAATTTGTTCAGCCGGATAACATTATCTCCGCGACTGTATGCAGATCCTCGGGGCTTCTGGCCACGGATTACTGTAAGGAGGCCGATGCGGATATCACCGACTACTTCATCGAGGATTCGTATCTGACGCCGCAGAAAGACTGTAATTACCACGTCTCCCCGACTCCGACTCCGGAGCCGACACCTACACCGGATCCGAACATTCCGATGTACGGCGGATAGCAGAAATAAAGCATAAAGAAAAGACCGTAGTCTCATTGAAACTACGGTCTTCTTTTTGTCTTGGGATCAGGATCAGAACTTGACCTTTACTTCGTGGACAGCTCCGTCGCTGAAGATCGGAACACGTGAACCCTCGATCGGGGCACCGTCTACGCTGATGGATACACCATCCTTCGTTCTTCTGAAGCCTTCCGGCTTATCTACAGTGATGTGGTACTGTGCTTTTCCCGAAGAAACCATGATGTCTTCGAAAGTATCCTCTGCTCTGAGGATCGGCTCAACGATCAGAGCATCGCTCGTGAAGTCTACGCCGAAGCTTGTGAAGAGGCAGAGCAGGAGCCATGTGGATGTACCGGAAAGCGTCGGTCCGATATTCTCACCCGTGTCAGAGTTATTGTACTGTGTGCAGAGTCTCGGGTTACCGCATACAGTAAACGGAGACTTGAGCGTTCTATAAGGCAGGATACAGTCGATGACCCAGAATGCGGTCTTAGCGAGACGCTCAGCCAGTGCCTGGTCATTTACGGACTTGCTGGCCTTCAGCATAGCAGCTGCAGCCATCATGTTCGCGTGCTTGAAGATACCGCCGTTCTCACGGTCACCTGCATAGTAGAGAGCAACGTCGATCTTCGGCGCGATCTGCGGGTAATCAACACCCGTGCAGAGACGGAAACCAAAAGGTGTTCTCAGATTCTTGTCGAGGCTGTCGAGCATCGTGGAGATCTGCTCCTCGGATGCGCAGTCTGCAAGAACTGCCCAGCTGAAGGAATTGAGGAAGTAGGTACCTACCTTGCCCTCTTCGATCACGAGGCCGTCGTTCATGGCACCGAGATACTTCAGGTTCGGCTTATCGGACTTATTGAACAGAAGTCTTGCGAAGTAATCGCCCTTCCATGCGTGCTCATTGATCTTTGTCTTAAGGTCAGCAGAAGCAGCATCCAGGAAGGAAGCGTACTCTTCATCACCGCAGTTACGGAACATGCCGATCGCGGCGTCTACAGCCACTTTAAGGAGGCATGCGTTCATGACGGACTCAGCGTATTCAGATTCATACGGAACCTCGCCATAGGCCTTTCCGGAAGCTTCCAGCTGTGCCTTGTATGCTTCGATCTTCGTAGGACCATCGATGAAGTCCGGATCAACACGCAGACAGTCATTCCAGTCTGCCTTGTCGATCAGCGGCATGCCGTGCTTACCGACGGAGATCTTGTAGGAGTATGTGAATACAGCCTTGATGGTCTCCAGGATCGTTCTCTTCTGTCCCTCTTCTCCTGCTACCGGGAGTTCTTCCTTGAGGAAGTCATAGTCACCGGTGAGGCTGATGAAGCGGTCGAGCGCCTGCAGGAGCCACAGAGCATCATCGGACCAGCAGCCCGGCTCTTTGCCCTTCCAGTAGAAGTTGTGGTTTGCATAACCGTCTCTGAAGATATTGGAGATCCACTCACGCAGGAGCTTCTTGATGAACTCGACTTCACCCATACCGGCAAAATAGTACATGGAAGCGAAGATGTCCTGGATCTCACGGAAGCCGATCTCACGGTAACCCTTCTGTGTCCAGTCGAGAGATCTTGATACGAATGTCTGATAGAAGACCTGGAACGGGAGGTTGTTGTTAACATAAGCCTCGAAGTTCTTGTCGTCGTGGGAGATCTTCATGTAGTTGGAATACTTGCCTGCGAAGTCGATTACATCCTGAAGGTCCTTAGCAAGGTTAGCAGGATCCTTGATGTACTCTGCAACTGCTTCAACTTCTTCAGCAGGTGTCTGGTCGATTACGAACTTGTCGTCAACGCAGTCGGAAGAAAGGCATGTGATGTTATCAACACGTACAGAGCCGTTTGCCTTGATCGTAAAAGGTGTGGATGTAGCGAAGAATCCGGGGCCCTTTCTGGAAGGTCTTGAAGCCAGAGGATAGATGAACTCAGGCTTTTCGAGGCTTCCGGAACCTACGAAATCTGCATATCTGCATGCATACTGGTCTGCGAAAACATCACCGTCAGCACTGTGAACGACTGTCTCGTTGAATCTGATGTCGCCCTTTGTGCCGTTGGGGTTGGGATCTGCGCTTACCGCACGGATCTCGTTATTCTCGTTAAAGAATACCTGTGACTCGCCAACAACCGTAGTGAAGATGACGTCTTCGGAAAGAGCATGTGTCTGCTTTGTGCCGAACATACCCGTGCATACGACTCTGAGGTCTCTGTCAGCAGATGTAGTGTTCTCGATGTCGATAAGCTGTGCTTCACAAGCTACGGGGAGTCCTTCTCTCTGGGGAACGATGAAGATCGTTCTCTTGATCTTGAGGCCGCACTCGAGCTCATAGCTGATGACGGTCCTGTTCTGTGAGTGAACAGTCTGAACCTTCTTAAGACCGTCTGCAATTGCCTTGCCTGACCAGAAGATCTGCTTGCCGTTCTCTACGATGTAGAACTGACGGTTAGCCGGGAATCCGTTTTCTTCAGGGAGATAATCCCATCTTGTAGCGAGGACCTGGGTATCGGCATGAGATCTGAATGAACCGCCGCCCAGACTGTCTACGGCACTCTTCGGAGTTGACTGAAGAGGATGTACATAGCCGATGCGGTTGCCGATGAGCATATTCGTATAGTAGTGGGGTCCGGGTGAAGGTGTGGAAGGATCGAAGATAAGCTCGCCCTTGTCGTTGAGCTCTCCGCCCCATGTCTCAGTGCCGCTGATGAGTTCAGCGCATCTTGCAATGACTGCACCGTCAAAACCTGCATCTGCAACGGTTCCGCCCTTCTCGGTCAATGCCTTAAGGCCGCCCTCACTCTTTATGAGAAGGATGCTTGAACCTTCATTGACTGTCTTTGTGAACTGCTC
>DBYF01000122.1:7709-8247 GCA_002310155.1 Mageeibacillus sp. UBA1193
AAACGCACATACTGTGCAGAGATTCCGCCCTTTGTGTTGTCAGCTCCGAACTTCTTTATAAGGAGCTCTTTTGCAGGACATCTTTCGCCTCTGGCTTTTTCACCGATATAACCCATAATGATCCTCCGCGGATTAAATTTATAATTGCCTTATTTCAGCAAGTAACCCCACGGTCAAAAAACTGCGGGGTCTTGCTTTTGTTATTGACTTAAAATTCAGGCTTTAAATCCTGTAATCAGCCAAGAACTACCTCGACTTTATGAGTCTTGCCGTCGCCTGCAACCGGAACGATGCAGCCTTCGATCTCATTTCCGTCTACTGTGAGTTTCTTGACGCCCTTGCATACGTGATCAGGGTTCTTGATCTCGATCTCGTATACGTCGCCTCTGAACTTACGCTCTACCTTGAATCCGTCCCAAGCTGAAGGAATGGAAGGATCAACTCTCAGACCGTCAAACTCAGGCTTAACGCCGAGGATGTACTGTGAGATCGCAACCATGTTCCATGCTGCGGTACCTGTGAGCCAGGAGTTCTTGCC
>DBYF01000056.1:0-2471 GCA_002310155.1 Mageeibacillus sp. UBA1193
TCTTGGTGAGGTTGTCTTAGTAACCGAAATTTCTGGGAACATAGTAATCCTCCTACTTAACTTTTATTATTTACTGATTTTGATTATAGTCCCTTTTACACGATATGGAGCAGGGTTTTTCGTAAAATCGGAAAAAGGTGCCTTTTCGTAAAGAAAAAGGCAACGTTTACGATGGCGAAGCGTTTTTCCCGTGCGGTTGATGAAGCGGTTCTTTTCGATGTAAAATGAAAAAGACGGAAAAACCGATCGTTTCGGAAGGATTGTTTTACTTATGCGGCTCAATCATATAGATATTGTGGATGCATCCTTTTCCCTGCAGAAGGATATGACACTGACCGTGGATAACGGAAGGATCTCCGCAATCACGAAAGATATTCTTTCGGTTCCTGCTGATGAAGAGGAATATGATTGTTCCGGCATGATCCTGATCCCGGGTTTTATTGATATTCACGTGCATGGAGCGATGGGCGCCGATACCTCGGATGGAGATGTTGAGAGCCTTAGGAAGATCTCTTCGTATCTTGCCGGAAAAGGTGTCACTTCATTCTGCCCGACGACGATGATGATCCCGAAAGAAGATGTGATCCGAGTCCTTCTTTCCGCTGACCATTTCAGAAGAGAAGAACCGACGGGCGCCGGGATGATCGGTGTCCGTCTTGAAGGACCGTTTCTCTCGAAAGAAAAGTGCGGCGTACAGAATACGGATTACGCGATGGATCCTTCCACGAAATACATCGAGGAGATATTATCCGGTTTTCCGCAGGACCTGATCTCGATCATTGATATTGCGCCGGAGCTTCCGGGTGCGATCGGTTTCATATCGGAAATGAAAGACAGGTATGTGCTTTCCGTGGCACATACCGCTTCGACATATGCGTGCTGTAAAGAGGCGATCGAAGCAGGAGTATCCAACGGGACGCACCTTTTTAATGCGATGAATCCGCTGTCTCATCATGAGCCGGGAAGTGTCGGCGCACTTCTGGATGATCCTGATGTCACGTGCGAACTGATCTGTGACGGGATGCATGTGCATCCATCCGTTCTGAAGATCGCGTTTGCTTATCTGGGTGAGGATCGGGCAGTTGTGGTTTCTGACGCGATGCGTGCCGCCGGGATGCCTGATGGAGAATACGATCTGGGTGGGACTATGGTACGTGTCACATCGGGTCGGACAGACTTCGGTAACGGAAGACTTGCCGGTTCGACTACGGATATTCACGCGGAGTTCTTGAATCTTCTGAAGATGGGACTTCCGTTCCGTACGGCGCTGAAAGCGTGTACACTGAACCCGGCAAGAGTTCTTCATATCGAGAATGAAACAGGTTCGATCGAAGTGGGCAAGTATGCGGATATGGTGGTCATGGACAGTCAGTACCGTGTACGTAAAGTATTCGTCAGAGGATCGCTCGTCGCCGAGCTTGATCCTGACGGCGGTCATTGAGGAGAAGTGTATGAAACAGGAGAAGACATTTATCGATATTCCGCTTCTTGAGGGCCTTTCGGATCCGGTCAGGGAATCATTTATGAATATGACCCGGACCAAGAGCTGGACGCGCGGGGAACTGATCATCTCGGAAGGCGATGTCTGTAAGTCTCTTTTTATCGTGACCAAAGGTGTGGCCGCAGTTCAGAAGTATACTCCTTCCGGTGAGTATTCCACGATCCGGCTTCTGGAGGCGGGATGCTGTTTCGGTGAAGCACATCTCTTTGAGGAGCAGCCCAGATATACATATACACTTGAAGCGGTCACGGACGTGACGATCCTTACGATCTCCATGGAACAGTTCCGGGATCTGATGGAGACAGATCCTAAGATCCGGGAGAATTACCTGCGAGTGCTTTTCCAGGGGATGAAGGCACAGGACCAGAGGATCACACTTCTTTCCCTGAAGACAGTAAGACAGAAGATCGCATATTATCTCCTGTCTTTACCTGATCCTGAAAAAGACGGCAAAGTGTCTCTTCCTGTAGCAAAAGAAGTGGTCGCGAAATATCTTTCGATCCCGCGCCCGAGCTTTTCCAGAGAATTGACTCTTATGGAAAAAGAGGGGAGTATCAAGGTGTCGGGAAGGTCGATAGATCTTCTTGATATTCCGGCGATCCGAAAAGAACTCGGAGATCTCTGATCAGTTATGTACATGGCCTTTCGATCTCTCGCCAGGTAAAAATGTTTTATGATATAATAGATAGAACTGATTTGAGAGGAGGGGCGTCATGTTTGAGAATTTCACAGGATTTATCCGTGAAGTCTTTTCGAGCTTAGACAGCGGTTATATGTTCTTTGGCGGACCGCTGGATCTGGTTCGCTATGTGATCGACGTCGTCCTCGTTACATTCATTCTTTATAAGATACTGAAAATGATCCGCGATACGCGTGCATGGCAGCTCCTCAAGGGTGTTCTCCTTATCCTCGCGTTCGTTCTATTCTGCAGTTTCCTCGGCCTCGAGATGGTCGGATTCATATTTAACAA
>DBYF01000056.1:2515-32180 GCA_002310155.1 Mageeibacillus sp. UBA1193
GTCGGATTAAAGTCTTTTTCTTCGTTCTCGAATGTTATCGTGAATGAAGACTCGGATTCCCAGCTCCGTTATGTCACGATGGTCGATGAGATCGTAAAGGCATGTACAGAGATGAGTAAGACTTATACCGGAGCGATCATGCTTCTGGAGAGATCGACGAAACTGTCGGAGCTTCTCAAGCAGGAGAATGTTGTCCGTCTGGATTCCTCAGTTACGAATTCCATGCTCCAGTCGATCTTCTACAAAGGTTCCCCGATGCACGATGGCGCGCTCCTGATCCGTGAGGGCAGGATCATTGCCGCAAGATGCCATGTCCCGCTGTCCGAGACATTCCATATGATCGAACGTTATGGTACCCGTCATAGAGCGGCAGTAGGTGCCAGTGAGATCGGTGATACAGTCGCGGTCGTAGTTTCTGAGGAACGCGGTACTATCTCTGTTGCTGTGGATGGCACGCTCTACGAGATGAAAGATGGAAACGATCTGCGCAAGAATCTGTTCTATCTCCTCGGTCTGTCTGCTTCGCCCAGCAAACTTGCGATCCGCGGCAAGGTGAAGAAGCACAATAAAAAGAACACGAACTCGAAGAAAAAGACGAAGGTTGCTGTTGCTACAGCTTCCAATGAGCCGGTAACTGCTTTCTCGGTAGCAGAGTCTTTACGCGATGCTGCAGATGACCAGCGTGATGATGAGACACTGCCGATCGTCGCAAGAAGGAAGAAGAAGGCAAAAACGGAAAAACGTGCCAGAAATGCACTGCTTTTCCTGATCTCTTTCCTGTTTTCCATTATGCTGTGGATGTACATCCAGGTCACGACCAATCCGGTCACAGAGAGAACATTCACGCTCCAGCTTCAGTATGAGAACGCGCAGGTCCTCGAAGAGAAGAATCTCGCAACACAGTATCCGATGCAGCTTGTTACAGTACGTATCGTCGGCCGTAAGAGTGTCATGGACAGTCTGACTGCTTCCGATCTTTCTGCTTATCTGGATCTTTCTAATGTGAATTCGACCGGATCTGTAAGACTGAAGGTCAATGTGAAGTGTGACGAGAATGTTTATTTCCGTGTAACGATGCAGAGACCGGAAGAAGTTCCTGTATCTGTGTACACGCTTGAGTCGGAAGATTAGTATCCCGAATTAAAGATCAGAGACGTGAAATAACGTCGATTGCCTGTTCGATGCTCTCACCGATGGAGAGATTGCGGAAACATGCGATCCGTCCGAGAAGATGGATCGACTGGCATTCTTTTGCGAGAGTCACATATTTCCCGTAAAGCTCGAGACTCTCCGGAGTGATCTCCGGCTCGAATGGTTCTGTGTATCCTCTCGAAGCTGAGAAGTATGGCGATTCCAGACACAGACTTGTGTGTCCGTCGATATTCTGAAGTGTCATATACTTGCTTTCCGTAATACGGACCGTGTCATTGTTGTTCGGAGTCAGCATCACGGCACAGTCATTTTCGAAGTCGGTCTTAATATCCTGGAAAGATACTTTACCCGTTCTGTACGGCAGAGCACCGAAACAGTACTTATAGAGCTTGTCCAGTGACGGTGTGTAGATAATGGGCCCGCGGAACGGGATACCATCGAAAAGCACTGTTGAATTATCCTGATGGATCGAAATACGGCTCAGTGCATTTGTGTTCAGATATACACTGATCGCGGGATGATCGATCATGTGCTCCATGACCGACATGAATCCCTGCATCGGCATGGCCTGGATGCTATCCGTGTAGTAACAGTCATCACTTCCCGTATCAACATAAGCATCGTTACTATATGAATCATCAGCCGGTGCAAAAGAACTGCCGGCTTTTTTGTTGATGTCCAGCGTCAGGATATTCTCGATCATGAAACGTCCCAGATCGATCAGTTTGGTATCGTGGCAATTGATGAGCTGGTCAACAGAGATCCTCTTTTCTCCGGGAAAGGAAGATTCCATTTTGGAAAGAAGGGCAGCTGCCTGCTTCTCGCCGAAGAGAGTTTTTAACGAGTTTGCGTTGAGGGGGAGCGGTACTTTCATGTCACGGTAGGAAAGAAAGACACGGTGACGGTAAGGGAAGAATGATCCGAACCGCTTGATGAACTGGTATACGTTTTCACTCTCTGTATGAAAGACCTGAGGTCCACGTGTCTGTACACGGATCCCGTTCGGACGGATATCCTCGAAGAGAGAACCGCCGATATGGGATTCGCCTTCAAAACAGGTAACAGAGTATCCGGATTCAGCCAGCAGACGGGCTGCTGCGCATCCGGAAATACCGAGTCCGATTACGATCGCATCTTTCTGTACCACAAAAACTTCCCCTTATACCAAAAGTAATATAATTTTATACGATAACATTTAAGAATTCAAAACATTTTTACATAGGATTTCAATGAATCCTTGAAGAGCGGAACATACGGCACAATTCTGTAATAAAGGATACGCAAAGATGTAAATTCCCCGCCACAGGTGCTGTGTTAGAATCTAACCTGTAAACTTGTGTTTGAAGGGATTTGCGTATGGATAAAGCAAATGAAAGACCAAATCATGGACAGGACAGACCTCGCGAGAACGGGGTCCCGGATCTTAGTGATCTGATGAATCAGAAGAAGGAGATTCCACAGAACGAACAGGTTGTGGATCTGTCTTCATTGATGAATGAGATACGTCGGGTACCTACAGCCGGAGCTCCCAAGGCACTGACTACACCTTCGAAGCCGCAAGCTCCCAAGCCGGCTGCCATGCCTGCTGTACAAAAAGAAACACAGAATACACCGGTAGTAAACAGAACGCCTCAGAGACCTGCTGCAGCAGCAACTGCTCCCGCGGTTTCGCATGAAGCACAGAAACCAGCGGCTGCAGCCACTGAAGCTGCCCCTGCAGCTCAAAGACCGGGCTCGTCCGCAGCAGTAAAGAAGGAAGCTCCGAGGACAAATGCTCCTGTACGCCGTACAGCTGAACAGGGCTCGCAGCATCGTACATCCCAGCCGCAGAGAAGACTTCGTGATCCGAAACTGGAAGCGAAGAGAAGACGTGTGTCTATTATCCTTGCCACAACACTGATCCTGCTTGTTCTTGCGATCGGTGTGGGCATCTTTTATGCAATTACGCATTGGCCGTCAAAATCGAAAAACTCAGAAGCGCCGACAACAACTACTACCATGCCTATGACTTCTGAAACCACAACAACTTCGGAAATGACGGAAAGCACTACTACTGAAACAACGCTTCCGGAAGCTACACCGACGCCGGCGGTTACACCTTTCCCTTCTGGCGGACCGGCTCTTACCGGTTACTGTGTTGTGATCGATCCGGGTCATCAGGCTGTCGCTAACACAGATCCTGAAGTAATGTCTTCTTCCATGGGCGGTTCTAAAGATAAGTCCGCGCAGGGTTATATAGGTAAGGTAACCGGTACAGATGAATCCGAGATCAACCTTCAGACCGCACTGCTGCTGAAAGAGTATCTTGAGTCCCTCGGCTGTGAAGTTTATCTGACACGTGAGACGAATGATGTCGATATTTCCAATAAGGAAAGAGCGGAGATGGCAGTATCTCATGATCCGGATGTTTTCATCCGTCTGTACTGTAACGCCGCGAATGATTCAAAGACCAGTGGCTGCGAAGTTATTGTTCCGTCTTCCGGTAAGTATGCAACTTCACTCCAGGCGTGGGGAGAAAAACTCGGTAAGTCTTTTGAAACATACACGGGAAGTGCTTTTAACGGCTGTAAAGCAAGTAATAGTTATAGCGGCCTGAACTGGGCAGATTCTGTTCCGTCCTTTATGATCCGCATGGGTTATCTGACCAACAGTGACGATGAGGCGAAACTTCTGGATGCTGAGTATCAATATAAAGAGTGCCAGGCGATCGCCGAGTTTATCTCGACTATGGCGAAACACTGATGATTTGTTGCACCTCCGTGTTTGTGGTAAAATAAAGCAGTTATTCTGGATTCGGAGGCTTCAAAGTGAAAAAATCAAGACTTGTAGCGATTATATGCTTGATGCTTTGTTTCACGATGCTTCTTCCTTCGTGCAAACTGCGCCGCAAGGGCAGCACAGTTACCACTGAAGAAGAGGAAGATCTGGACGAGGATACAGAAGATGACTCCAAAGAAGCTGCGGAACAGGTCACAGATGCTACTGCTTTTCTGATGAGCGTGACATCTCTGGATCAGTTTATCAGCGACGGATCGATCTTTGCGGAGAATGTTGCTGTTCCGACACCGACTCCTATCCCTGTCAATCAGACACCTCTCGGGCTGACAAATGATGTTGACGGTTATTTCAGCGGTCCGCTTCAGAATGCTACCATTGTAGATAACGAATTCTTCCGTTTTACGATCATCAGTTCTGAAGTTACTCCGGATGCTTATATTGTCACAGCTGAAATGGAGAATAAGTCGGATGTTCCTTACAAACTCCGTATGTATAATCCGATTACCGATAATGGATGCGCTGATCCGTATTTTATCTACGAGTCGGACACCGTCGAGCCGCATCAAGTCCTGAATGATGTTACCAATTTTGCGACCTGTATCAAGGATTACAACGGTACTGAGCCGACACGTCTCGCATTCCTTCTGCTGGCGGTTCCTGTCAACAGAGACCAGACGGCTGTCCTTGCGGATCCGAATCTTCAGCTGAATTATATTCCGGTGACGATCTTCCCGCAGGGCGAGGATGCTTTCCATTATGAAGATGCTCCTTTGGATCCGAATTCGATGATCGTCTTTGACAGTGAGGGCGCGGAATTCATAATTGATTCTTTCGAACTTGCAGATAACAAGTTCTGCGTGAACTACACATTTATCAACAAGACAACGGATTATATCAAGCTTCAGCTTGACGGCGGGCAGATGACGATCGATCAGATCGTATTTGATACAGGTATCCAGGCTCTCTATATTCCTCCGTACGGACGTCAGGTCGGCTGTTTTGCCGTAAGTCAGACTACGATCACCGAGGCCGGCCTTGATCCTAACCTGATCAAGACTGTTTCCATCCCGCTTCAGGCAAAATCACTGAATGATGAGCTGAAGGTACTTTGGGATACAGTAATTAAGAAAGAAATTGACTTCGGATGATGTTATCCGTCACGAAATAAAAAGAAAAGGATAGAAGAAATATGGGTTTATTTGACAGAAAGAAAAACGCGGCTGAGAACAACGAATCAGTCGAGAAGAAGAGTGCGGCGATCGAGTATCCGTTTCTCACCATTCTTGTGGAAGAGGTTCTCTCCATGACTTCGACTGAGGTCTCTGTGATTGGAAATGTACGTGGTGCGGAGATCAAGGAAGGACAGGAGCTTTTTCTTCTGGGAAAGAATAATAAATCAATCAAGACCAGAGCGGTACGTGTTGAAGATACTCTCATGAGCAAACTTCCCAAGGCGGAAGTCGGAGAAAACGTATCCGTCGTTCTTGAGGGTCTTCGTCAGGGTCAGGTGGAGAAGTATGAGGTACTGTCTTCTGTTAACTCTCTCTATGCTGAGACCGATGCGTCTGAAGAAGCTGTCAATCCGTATCTTACCGGTCTTCTCCGTGAAGCGAAGAGACTTCAGCAGGATAAGGATTTTATGGGCCGCCTGGTAGAACATGTTGCTACCGAAGCGAAGTTCCTTTCTCCGGCGATGCATCAGCCGGGAAATGAAGGCGATGAGTCGAAGGTAGGCGTTGCTCTTCTGCGTGGAAAAGACGGTAAGAACTATCTTGCCGCTTTTACTGATCCGCACGAACTGGAGATCATGGACGGACTTCCGGAGAAACTTATCCAGCTCCTTGATTTTGACCGTATCATGATGATCGTCCAGCAGGCTCCGGTCGATGGACTTCTGATCAATGCGAAGACCGAAGGATTCGTCATTACACGTACCCTTCTTGAGGCACTTGCGATGCATAAGCGTAAGGTCGACAACCACATTAAGGAAAAGAAACTCGATCCGAAGCAGCCGATGATGCTTGCGATCCCGAACGAGGACAATATTCCGCATGAACTCTTCGATGCTCTGAAAGAACACATGAAGACAGAGCCGAGGATCCTCCGCGCGTGGTACAGCCTGATGATGATGCCGAAGGAGGATAAGAAGGAACACCTGATCATTCTCGATACACTTGAGGAAGCTCCGGAAGTATTCGGCGGTGTCGGTAGAGTAGCCCAGCCGTTCCTCAATGAGATGCAGCTCAACATGCAGGCAGCTGCAAGAGTCGGTGCGATGACTGAGAACATGATGCTGTTCTATGAGAGAGAGGACGATATCAACGTCTGATCCCGATTCAGGACTGATCCACAATTCATCTGGAAAAGAAAAGACCCGCAAAACTGATTTTGCGGGTTGTTCTTTACTTTGCGGTTTTATACCGCGATCTGGTGGAGGCGAGGAGAATCGAACTCCTGTCCGAAACCACGTCAACAAGGACATCTCCGGGTGCAGTTCGTGTTTGGAGTATTCCCCTGGATCACGTTCCCACGAACAGGAAGAGATCTCCGGTAGCTTCATAGATACATCTCCGACGCAAAGCTTTGCCGAAGGCGTGGTCCCGTTTAACCTGCCGACAGGTAAGGTCTGTCATCTGACATCTCCGGTCCGGCCGACAGATAGACCGGGGAGATGGTAGCTAGATTAAGCAGCTACGAGTTGTGTGTTGTTTGCAATTACTTGCATTTCTCGTTTTTTAAAGAGGCCAACGAGAATCCTCTACCCGCTTTCCAAGTCTCCACGACCCCGTCGAAACCAGTGCGCCCCCAGAAATACAACTCTCAATTCATGGGTTTATGATTGGAGATTATACAAAATGTGTTATTGGATAGCAATAGTACCGATGGTTTATTCACACAAGTTATACAAGTGATATAATGTGTTTTAGGGATTTAGATATTTTTGATGAGGAGACGAGGTATGGCATCCGAATTTGTATCTTCTTTGATGAAACAGCTTACTGTGAAGCAGAAAGCAGCTCTCTGCTCGGGATCTGATTTCTGGCGAACACAGAGACTTCCGATCAGCGGTGTTCCGTCGATCATGATGACAGACGGTCCTCATGGACTTCGTAAGCAGGAGTCTGAGGCGGGAAGAAGAGGTGCCGGCGACAGTCGCGATGCAACTTGTTTCCCGCCTGCCGCTACTACTGCCAACTCTTTTAACCTGGATCTGATGAATGCTATCGGCAAGGCTATTGCTGAAGAAGCGATCGATCAGGATGTTTCTATCGTTTTAGGTCCGGCGATCAATATCAAGAGATCTCCTCTGTGCGGAAGAAATTTCGAGTATGTTTCCGAAGATCCGCTGGTTGCGGGTAAAATGGGCGCTGCTTTTGTAAAAGGTGTTCAGAGTATGGGCATCGGCACTTCTGTGAAGCACTTTGCCGCGAACAGCCAGGAAAAGTCCCGTCTGATCAATGATTCTATCGTAGATGAGCGAGCGCTTCGCGAGATCTATCTTTCTGCCTTTGAAACTGTAGTCAAAGAAGCACAGCCCTGGACGGTCATGTGTGCATATAACCGTCTGAATGGCACATACTGCTGTGAGAACAGACGTCTTTTGACAGAGATCCTTCGTGATGAGTGGGGCTTTGAAGGTCTGGTCATGAGTGACTGGGGTGCGACAGATAACCGTCTGGATTCCCTGGCCGCAGGACTTGAACTGGAAATGCCTACTTCGATCGGTGAGCGTGACCGCCTGATCTGTGAGGCGATCGAATCCGGTAAGCTTCCGGTAGCACTTCTTGACCGTGCAGCGGAGCGCATTCTGACAATGATCGAGAAAGGTATCAATAAACCGAAGGCTACATCTGCTCCGTATCTGGCACATCAGACACTGGCCCGACAGGCTTTTGAAGAGTCTGCCGTACTTCTTAAGAATGACGGACTTCTTCCGATCAAAGAAGGAAAGAGTGTCGCGGTCCTGGGTGCAATGGCTAAGGAGACACGTTTCCAGGGAGGCGGAAGCTCCCACATTCATCCGACGAACGTAACACATGCTTTCAGCGGATTCTCCAGTGACAGTGATAATTTCGTTTATGCGCCGGGTTATTCTCTGAAGAATGAAGAAGTTGACGAGAAGCTCCTCGCTGAAGCTGTTGAAGCGGCTGCCAACAAGGATATCGTTATTGTCTTTGTCGGTCTCCCGGAGAGCTTTGAGTCTGAGTCCTTTGACCGTACACACATGAATCTTCCGAAGTCCCATACGCGACTGATCGAAGAAGTCGTACGAAAGAACAGTAATGTGTGCGTGGTCGTTTACGCAGGATCTCCAATCGAGATGCCATGGGTATCCCAGGTTAAATCGATCTTAATGGCATATCTGCCGGGTCAGGAGGGTGCCGGAAGTATCGCGGATATCCTGTACGGAAAAGTAAATCCGTCAGGAAAACTGGCTGAGACTTTCCCTCTGAAACTTACAGACACTCCGACATATCTGTATTTCGGCGAGACAAGACAGTCTCTCTACTGCGAGAGCGTCTTCGTCGGATACCGTTATTACGATGCGGCCAATATGCCGGTGCTTTTCCCATTTGGTCATGGTCTGTCATATTCTTCGTATTCGTATGGAGATGTGAAGCTGTCAGCTCCCAGCATCAATGAAGACGATCCGCTTACCGTATATGTAGATGTTACGAACATCAGCGACGTAGATGGCAAGGAAGTCGTTCAGCTTTATATCGCGCCGCCGAAATCGAAGATCTATAAGCCGGTCCGTCAGCTGGCAGCGTTTAAGAAGGTGTTTATCCAGAGAGGAGAGACACGTACAGTCGAATTTAAGCTGGACCGCCGCGCATTCGCGTACTACAACGTCAATATCGGTGACTGGCATGTCGAATCCGGAACATATAAGATCGAGATCGGAGCGTCTTCCCGTGATATCCGCGCTACCCGCGAGATCGAAGTAACATCGAAGATGCCGGAAGTAGAAGTGCCGGATTATTCTCAGAAAGCACCGCAGTACTATAACCTCGATGTTCAGACTAAGATCTTCGACAAGAAACAGTTCGAAGAGGTCTATGGAAAGCCGATCAAGGAAGAAAAAGCTCCGAAGAAAGGTGAGTTTACTCTGAATTCCAGCCTGGAAGACCTGCGTAACGGTAATCTGAAGAGCAAGCTCTTCTACCGTCTGATGATGCATGGCGTCAAGAAGACGAACCGCAAAGAGACACAGGAACATCTGAAGAAGATGAATGAGGTCATGACCAGAGAGATGCCACTGCGTACTGTCGCATCGTTCTCATTGGGTAAGATCACGATCGAACAGATGGACGCTCTGGTGACGATCTTCAACGGTCATTTCTTTAAGGGAATGTCACGCTGGAGAAAGGCGAAAAAGAGAAAGAAGGACCTTTCATTCCTCTGATAAAAGTCATGTTTTGCAATTGTTTCCATGACTTCAACAAATTGAAATCTGTCTGATACATGACGGAGGTTGCCCCGTGCTACAATAACGTTAACAAACTGCATACTTATGCGGAAATTTAACGGAGCGAAGCATGACGCAATTGCCAGCGCAAGGGTATTTTTATCCATATGATTCGATCGACGAGCTCTACGCGGAGAAACAGCCGCCGGAGTTCGGACGCTTGAATTCGTTCTGGAGACTTGATCTGCCGAACTGGCGTTTCTTCCACGCTCCGACTATGCCGGATATCCCTGATAACTGGACGGATCCGGAGTTTGATGATAGTTCCTGGGATCTGATCGATGTACCAAGCGTTTGGCAGATGCAGGGCTACGGATATCCGAGTGAACTCATGTACGAGAAGAATGCTCTCCTGTCGAAAAAAACGACACGTCTCCAGCAGAGACTTGCCGATGATGCGGGTATGGAGAATACCAATGACTGCGGTCTTTACCGTGTCTGGGTCAATCTTCCGGAGCAGTTTATCCATCGTTTCGTATATTTTGTGACAGATGGTATCGTAGGTCATTATTCGATATCTATCAACGGTCATCACTTATCGAGTTCCCGAAGCACTTTCTCTACGACAAAGTGCCTCCTGACCGAGTATCTCCACGAGGGACCGAATCTCATTACTGTAGCCGTACATCGTTTTGATATGCGTATGGAACATGGCAGACTGAAGAAGAATGTCCGTGCACAGGGTGCTTTTGGATTCTCCGGACTTTTCAGACTCCCGTATCTTATTGCAGAGTCCGCAGTCGAGATCTCATCCCTGCGCCTTTTCCCGTCGTTCCTTACCGATACTCTGGCAAGAGATGTAGTTCCGAAGACGGCTCTCGTTAACAGCCTTTACCGTTCAGATAATGATGAACAGCTCACCGGCAGAGAGAAGGAGATCCTTCCGGACGCAGATATCCGAAGAGATGCCGGTCTGAATATTGAAATAGAACTTCTGAACCATCTTCCTTATGATGCAGAAGTAACCGTCAACTGCCGTCTTATGGAGGCACGCGATGAGTATGACCTTTATAATCTTCCGGAGCACCGTCTTTCGCAGAGAAAAGAACTGTCTGAGACGATCCCGAAGGAAGGCGTTAAGATCGTCGGTACTGAATTCTACGCGAAGCTGGTACTTCCTTGGACCGATCAGACGCCGAATCTTTACGATCTTATCGTCGAGGTAAGAAATAACAGGGACGAAGTGATCTGTGTAAAGAAGCAGCGCTTCGGTTTCCGTACGATCTCATATTCGGAGAGCATTATCCATATCAACGATATTGCTGTTCCGCTTAACGGTGTAAAGTATTACGAGTTCGACCCGGAGAATGGTATTTCCGTTCCGCTTGAACGTTTCCGTCAGGATATCCTCATGATGAAGAGCGCGAATATCAATACGATCTACATCGTGCATCACCCGACAGATTCGAGATTCTTCGATCTCTGTGATGAATATGGCATGTATGTTATCCTCCAGTCCGCAGCATCTGTACTGCCTCAGACTGTATATTCTCTGATCAATCATCCGTGCATCATCATGTGGTCGATGACCGGTAAGAAGTTTGAAGAGAACGCTTACCTTGATGTGAAGCAGAGGATCAATTCTTTTGATGCCAACCGTCCGCTTTACTGCGAGATCGATAAGACCGGTACTGTAACAGATATGCCGCCTTTCCCGAATAAAGCGGGTATGATCTTCGGTGAATGGTGCGACCTCTGCGTCAACCGCAGATACTTAAAGAATCATCTGAAAGAAGATAAAGTGCTTTTCGAGTCGATCCTGGCAAGACCGAGGAGAGAAGAAGATACTATGGATCTTAAGTATATTCATCAGGGTGACCTCGTTGAATATTCTGAACAGGTCGGTGTATCGATCGCTCAGGGCATTGTCGACTCGAACAGAAGACCGCATCCGATCTTCTTCGAAGTGAAGAAACAGTGCGAGGGTATCAAGATCTTCTCGTCCGCGGATAACCCGTCGAATCTGAATGTGCATAATGTAAATCCGTTCGGAAGCACGCCTTCGATCGAACTGAAATGGCAGCTTCTTCTCGGTGGTGTCCGTCTCACGGGCGGATCCGGTATCGTGCCTCCGATTCCGCCGATGGGAAACCGTACGATGCAGTTCCCGTTCGAGGTAGGCGATTTCCTTACTTCCGCATGGGCAGAGCAGTATCCGAAGGCTGTTGAAGTATATAATCAGGCAGTTTGTAAAGAACTGCTGCTCGACATCCGTCTTACACTGGAGAATGATTCGTACTATGCAAGAGCCGGGTTTGAACTTGCGTTCTACCAGCAGATCCTTGTTGACGAAGTATATGATCCGTCTTCCGTGAATGAGAATGAAGTATCTGAGGGAGAAGATGATCAGATCCAGATCATTGACGCATCTGCTCTGGAAAGTGCATTAATCACAGATGAGGAGAAGCCTTCGGTTAAAATGCTGACATCTCCGGCGCTTCTTTTTGCCCAGACCAAGCATGTTCGTTACGGATTCAGCCGACATGAAGGCGGTCTGTGCTCGATCAAGATCGAGGGCAAGGAATATTTCGATGGACTTCTTGAGCCAAGCTTCTATCGTGCGGCTTCCAATATCGACCGTGCTGATAAATCCTATATTCTTTCGCAGACAGTTTTCTCGCATGAGACAGACTGGCGTACGATCCAGAGTGAGATCAAATTCGTAGGAAGCTTTTATGAGATGGATGGAGATGATTTCCATCTGATCAGTAAATACAGCTCTAATGGTATGAAGGGACCGCTTCTGGTTCATTACAGAGTAAAACCGGATGGCCGTCTGATGGCGACGCTCGAGTTTACTCCGAAGTTCGATCTGGTCCGCTATGGTTTCCGTGTACCGATCGATCCGCGAGCCCATGTCGGCTGGTATGGCCGTGGAAACGGAGAGTCTTATATCGATAGAAAAGAATCCCAGAGGATCGGCTGGTATACATCCCTGAACAGTCCTCTGTATCACGAATATGCGCGCCCGTCTGAGAACGGTGCCCATACGGATACGAAATATCTGCTCCTGCAGCTGGATGACATTAAAGGTCTCGGAATCTGTAAGGATAAGATGGATCCGTTCTCATTCTCGTGCCTGCCGTATATGCCTGAAGATCTGGATGATAGTTCCCATCAGGAACTCATCGATTCGGATGGACGCACCCATCTGTATCTGGACTTTTACATGAAAGGGGTCGAACGCGGCCCGGATATCCTTGACCGGCATCTTCTGGCGAAGAACGTCAGGTATGAGGAAACAATTGAATTTGCTCCAAAACTCTAATTTCACTATATGAAGAGGGCCTTCGGCAACAGTCGGAGGTCCTTTTTATTTTCTGTTCTGATCGAGGATCGAGAAGAGGTCTCTTCTTTCTTTCGGTGTAAGCTCACGGTACTGGCCGCAGGGAAGGGACCCAAGACTGATATTCAGGATTCGTATACGTTTGAGTCGGATGACACGGTAACCAAGATATTCACACATTCTTCTGATCTGACGGTTGAGACCCTGATTCAGGATAATGTGGAATGTACTCTTACCCGTGATATTTACCTTGCAGGGAAGTGTGACCGTATCCAGGATCGGAACTCCGTTTTCCATTTTATGTCTAAAATCATCATCGACCGGTCTGTCAACGGTAACGACATACTCTTTGTCATGACGTCCTTCCGCACGAAGCAGGCGGTTTACGATATCTCCGTCATTGGTCAGAAGAATGAGACCTGTGGAGTTCTTATCAAGTCTTCCGATCGGAAAGATCCTCTGCGGGTAATTGATATAATCGATGATATTGTCCTTGTCACGCTTATCGGTCGTGCATGTGATCCCCAGGGGCTTATGAAAAGCAAGATAGATATGATCGTCTGTGGGAAGCACAGGCTTTCCATTGACCAGAACGACCTGTCCCGGGAGGACCTGGGAACCGGAGACCGCAGTTACGCCATCGATCGTGACGAGCCCTGCTTCGACATATTCGTCTGCTTTCCTTCGGGAACAGAAACCACTGGAGCTGATATATTTATTGATGCGAGTAGAGTTCTCTGACGCGCCGGAAGATGGTGCTGGACTATCCTGCATGATCAATCTCTCCTATCAGTACCAGACAGATCCTGTAACACGCTTCAGTGTGAAGGTAAAGGTCGTACCTTCGCCATATTCACTCTGGACGGTGATCGTCTCACCCATGTAGCTGAGAAGCTCTTTGGCGATAGCGAGACCCAGGCCGGTGCCTTTCTTACCGCGGGCACGGTCTGCCTTATAGAAACGGTCAAAGATATGGTCGATATCGTATTCGTGGATGCCTTGTCCGGTATCGGCCACGGATACTAGTACCTGATCGGTCTCGTCACTGTACTCGGTAGAGATCGTGATGCTGCCGCCGGCAGGTGTATACTTCTTCGCGTTGTCGAGGAGGATAACGATGATCTGCTCGACACGGTCCGGGTTACCCATAACTGTCGGAAGAGGACCGGTCTTATATTCTACAGAGAAATTGAGTTCTGCGTCTTCCATAACCGGCTTGAACTTGGTCTCGAACTCGGAAAGGAGTTTGTTCAGATCGAACGGGAATGTCTTAAATGCGAGAGTCCTTGCCTGCAGACGGGAAAGCTCAAGCATGTCGTCGATCAGACGGGAAAGACGCATGGTCTCGTGGAGAATGATGCCGTAGTATCTCTGACGGTCTTCCTCTTTCTTAACCATTCCGTCGGCAAGCGGTTCTACAAGACCTCTCATCGCCGTAAGCGGAGTACGCAGCTCGTGGGAAACGTTGGCTACGTAATCTCTACGTGTCTGCTCCAGACGCTCCTGCTCAGAGATGTCACGGAAGAAGCCCGTGGCACCGATGATCGCTTTCTCATTATCCTTGATCGGTACGATGGTGGATGAATAAGCACAATCCTTCGCCTCGATCGTGCGCTCATATGTCTCACCGGTCTTCAAGCAGTTCTCAAAGTCAGCCCAGACTTCCTCGAACGGGATCAGCTGGAGTTTCTCCGTGAAAAGATTCTTACGCGGTACCTTTTCGAAAAGTGTCGCGATAGCATTGTTGGAATAGTCCGGCTGAAGATCTTTGTTGACGGATACGATACCTTCGGAAATGATATCGAAGATTTCTTTGAGTCGGTTACGCTCTGTGGTAACGCTTGTGATGGACTTGGAAAGTTTCTCGGCAAGTTCATTGACTGACGCGGCAAGGTCACCGATCTCACCCTTCGTCTGATCATTTGCACGCACGGAGAAGTCACCCTGACCAAGAGCGTTAGCTACGTCCGTTACCCGGTTGAGCGGGCGGATCAGACGCTTACTTGCGAAGTACACAGGGATAAGCATCGCGAGTGATACGAGCAGGGTAGACAGGATGAGCACCTGGCTGAATCCTGTGATTGTCGAAGCGTTACTGGTGATCGAATCACCGATGATCAGATAACCGGTCAGATCGTCATTGGCCTGGATCGGAACCTGGATCACTTTCACGGAGATCTTGTCCTCTCCGTAGGTCAGGTTGCCGCGAAGATTCTTGTTGTCCGTATTATTCAGCATGTTCTGCGTACAGAAGATGTCTAATGCACTGAGAAGCTGAAGATCCTCGGAAGTTGTCGGCTTGGATGAGGAAAGGAGATTTCCGTTCGCATCGTACATCAGGAAAAAGGCTCCGAGCACATCGTATGAGGTATAACCTGCACTGAGTTCTTTGATGCCCTGGATCCTTTCCGCGTTGGTAAGAGCAGAATGACTTTCTACATAATCAGAAAGAAAATCAGCCATGGATCTGGCTTTATCGATCATGAGCTCTTCCGAGTTGTCGCGTGAGACTTCGCCCGCGGCATAGTTAAACAGCGTAGCAGAAAGAAGTGCCGATGCGCAGAGCGCCACCAGCACTAAAAAGATCATCTTGCGTAGAAAGATGCTTCGGAACATCAGGAATTGACCTCGAACTTATAACCGACACCGTAAACGGTGATCAGGGACCACGGAGCCCCATCATAATAGATCTTCTGACGGATACGCTTGATGTGCGTATCAACGGTACGTGTATCACCGAAATAGTCATAGCCCCAGATCAGGGAAAGGATCTGTTCACGGTCCATGACCTGACCGATATGGGAAGCGAGAAGATGAAGGATCTCAACTTCCTTCGGTGTGCAGGGAACGAGTTCGCCCTTGACCTTGACCTGATAGTTATCCAGGTTGATCTCAAGTCCTTCGAAACGGAGGAGAGAAGTATTCTCCTGAGGTTCGTTGATACGACGGAGGACCGCCTTGATACGTGCGATTACTTCTCTAGGAGAGAAGGGCTTAACAATATAGTCATCCGCACCGAGCTCAAGTCCGAGTACTCGGTCGATCTCCTCGCCCTTAGCGGTGAGGATAATGATCGGTGTGGAAAGAGTCTTTCTGATCTCACGGCAGACTTCGATACCGGTCTTCTCCGGCATCATGACGTCGAGAATGATCAGGTCAGGCTTATCGGAAGCAACATGCGCCAGTGCATCACGTCCATCGTAAGCGCTGGAGTATGTGAAGTGTTCATTTTCGAAATACAGACCCAGGGACTCGTGTACGACCGGGTCATCATCACAGATCAAAATATGAGGAGCAGTAGCCATTATCCATTTACCTCGTCTTACAACATTACATCTATTATAATCTAAAATTCGGTTTACAAACAAACTTTTTTCAAATACAAGAAAATGCTATACTGATACCAAGTGTCGGGCCGTCCGGTAAAGGCACAATCTTCGAAGGAAAAAGAGCGGGAAAAGGTATGTTTTTAGCGGATAGATGGTCTGATTTCGAATTGCTTTACTGTGGTGAAGGAGAGAAATATGAGCGGTGGGGAGATATTTATCTTCAGCGCCCGGATCCACAGGCGATCTGGCCGAAGACAGGCTACTACGGAATGAAGGAGACATCCTGGCCGAAACCGCACGCTCTTTATCACAGAAGTGAGAGTGGAGGAGGCTCCTGGAGCAAGGAGAAACCGATGCCCCAGAAGTGGAAGATCCATTATGATGCGGTCGGACGTCCGCTGACATTTATCATTGAACCCACAAGTTTCAAACACACAGGTCTTTTTCCCGAGCAGGCAGCGAACTGGGATTTCTGCGGAAAGCTGATCCAGAAAGCCGTGAAGCAGGGAAGAAAACCGAGGATCCTGAATCTGTTCGCGTATACCGGTGGCGCGACGATGGCATTTGCGGCTGCAGGTGCAGGTGAAGTCGTTCATGTTGACGCCAGTAAGGGAATGGTTCAGAGAGCCAAGGAGAACATGATGGCCAGCGGTCTGGATGACTGCTATATCCGCTTTATCGTGGAAGACTGCGGTAAGTTCGTAGATAGAGAGATCAGAAGAGGCAGAACTTACGACGGGATCATCATGGATCCTCCGGCATATGGCCGCGGACCTTCCGGAGAAATGTGGAAACTTGAAGATGCGCTTTTCCCGCTGGTTGAGAAGTGCGAGAAACTGATCTCGGATGATCCGTTATTCTTCCTGATCAATTCCTATACCACAGGACTTTCTTCGATGGTCATCGAGGATATCCTCCGTCTGGCCGTGAAGTCAAAGCACGGCGGTACTGTCGTGTCAGAAGAACTCGGACTTCCATGTACGAAAATGGACTGCATTCTGCCGTGCGGAAGTACGGGAAGATGGATGAAAGAGGATCTCTAGGATGGATACACCCAGGATCCTCTTTGAAGATAATCATCTGCTGGTAGCCGTAAAACCTGCGGGAGTCCTCTCCCAGAGTGATACGACTGGTGCTCCGGATATGCTGACACTTCTCAAGGCATATCTTGTGGAGAAATACCATAAGCCGGGAGAAGCCTATTTAGGACTTCTTCACCGCCTCGACAGACCTGTCCGGGGTGTCATGGTATTTGCCAAGACCAGTAAGTGTGCCTCAAGGATCAGTGAACAGATCCGGAACCGTACCGTGAAGAAGAAATACCGTGCAGTAGTTTATGGTGTTCCGGAGAAGAAACAGGGGGAGATATGTTCGTATCTTCTCAAGAACAGTAAGACCAATCTGGTCGATGTTTTCGAAACAAGGGAGAAGGCTCCGAAAGATGCGAAGGAGTGTTCTCTGGATTATGAAGTGATCGGGGAAGGAAGGATCGCCGGTGTACCGGTATCCCTGCTTGCGGTGGATCTTCACACAGGCCGTTCCCATCAGATCAGAGCGCAGCTTTCATCGATCGGTCATCCGATCGTTGGAGACCGTAAATACGGGAAAGGACCGAACCGTTTCTCCGGTGATATCCTCCTGGAGTCCTATCACCTTGAGGTCGACCACCCCGTAAGTCATGAGAGGCTGATCTTTGAGATCCCTCTCTCTGAAGAAGAACCATGGAAACAATTTGCAAAGGAGTGAGGCAATGGCAGATGATTATGTGATCACGAAGGAACAGCGTGATGAGAACCAGAAGAAGATCACCGAACTGCTTCTTTCAACGAAGCGTCCGGGAATGGAGAGACTCGTAGAATGGATCGTTACCAAAACGGATTTTTTTACGGCGCCTGCATCCACGAAATATCACTTGAACTGCGAAGGGGGACTGGCACTGCACAGTCTGCATGTCTACCAGCGCCTGTCCGAGAAAGTCGCGCAGGGACTGGTGAAGATCGAACCGGATACGGTGATCATCACATCTCTTTTACATGACCTTTGTAAGGTCAACTTCTATGTCAAAGAGGTCAAGAACGTTAAAGAAGGCACTAAGATCAACCAGTATGGCAAGGAAGTGGCCAACTGGGTCGAAAAAGAAGTGTGGGGCATTAAGGACTCTTTCCCGGTAGGCCACGGAGAGAAGTCCTGCTGGTACATCCAGAACTTTATCCGTCTTAAGCCGGAGGAGTATGCCATGATCAGACTTCACATGGGACCGGATAAGAATACTTATCCCGATCCGTTCTCCGAGACAGCAAAGATTTATCCATCCGTAGTGGCCATTTTTACATCAGACATCGAATCAGCATACATTTTGGAGGAGAAACAATGATCTATTACGTAGACCAGAACACGAAGTCCCAGGGATGTGGTACCAAAGAGCATCCTTTCCTGACGATCTCCGCCGCGGCAAAAGTCGCAAAGCCGGGTGATGAAGTCCTCGTTATGCCGGGTGTATATCGCGAATATGTCGATCCGACTAACGCGGGTACGGAAGATGCCCGCATCACATACCGTTCCGTCGAACCGCTTAAGGCGGTCATCACGGGCGCCGAGATCGTTAAGGGCTGGGAAAAGTACAAGGGAAAGACATGGAAAGTCGAGATCGACAACGGCATTTTCGGATCTTATAATCCGTACGACACAAGGATCGGCGGCGACTGGTATTTCTGGCACCGTCATCCGCATACAGGATGTGTTTACATCAACGATGTCGCACTTTATGAAGCAGATACCCTTGAGGACTGTCTGAAGGGAGAAAAAGACATCGCTTCCTGGGAGCCGGAAAACTCCACACGCAAGTGGTACTGTGAGCAGAAAGACGGCAAGACCGTTATCTATGCGAACTTCCAGGGCAAAGATCCGAATAAGGCGAAGGTCGAGATCAACGTCAGAAGAAACTGTTTCTTCCCGAGTAAGACCGGCGTCGGTTATATCACTCTTTCCGGATTTACAGTTAACAAGGCCGCTACCACATGGGCGCCGCCGGCTGCTTTCCAGGATGGTATGATCGGTCCGCACTGGAGTCGCGGCTGGATCATCGAGGACTGCGAAGTCAGCCACAGCCGCTGCTGCGGTATTTCTCTTGGTAAGTATCTCGATCCCGAAAACGATCATTACTTCACAAAGTATCGCGTAAAGAGCCCGACACAGATGGAACGTGACGCCGTCTGCCGTGGCCTGTATCACGGATGGCTGAAGGAAAACATCGGATCGCACATCGTGCGCCGCTGTCATATCCATCACTGTGAGCAGACCGGTATCGTCGGCCGTATGGGCTGTGTATTCTCGATCATCGAGGATAACCATATCCATAACATCAACAACATGATGGAAGTTGGCGGTGCTGAGATCGCGGGCATCAAGCTTCACGCTGCGATCGACGTTATCATGAGAAGAAACCACGTTCACCACTGCACCATGGGTCTTTGGTGTGACTGGCAGGCACAGGGTACGATCCTCTCGCAGAACCTGCTGCACGATAACCACACTCCTGACTTCGCCAAGAGGATCCCGGGAACCATCATGAGCCAGGATATCTTCATCGAAGTCGGTCACGGTCCGACGCTCGTAGATAACAACATCATGCTCAGTAAGGCATCGCTCCGTCTTGCGACAGAGGGTGTCGCTATGGTCAATAACCTGATCTGCGGTACGTTCCAGGCCATCGGCGGAGGAACCGATGATGTCATCTCCGGCAAGAACCAGCCGAGATACACACCATATCACTTCCCGCACAGAACGGAAGTTATGGGCTTCATGAGCATTCTTCACGGCGATGACCGTATTTACAACAACGTATTCGTCCAGAAGTGGCCGATCGAGGAATGCCCGGCAGATGTTGAACCGAGATTCTTCGATGAGCAGGAAGCGGGTACATTTATTTTCGACGATTATCCGACCTATCAGGAGTGGATCGACTCGTTCCACTTAAATGAACCTATGGCTTATGAGTTCAAGATCATGGAAAAGCACTTCCAGCACCTGCCGGTATGGATCAACAGCAATGTTTACTTAAACGGCGCAAAGGCATGGAAGAAGGAAGAGAAGAACCTGATCGTCAAGAGATTCAAGGCAACGGCAGATATTGTGGAGAGAAACGGCAAGTATGTACTCGTCACCAATATCTTTAAGAAGATCGCGGATTTCTCCTGCGGCATCATCAACACCGATATCCTCGGAAAAGCGTTCCAGCCGGATCAGCGTTACGAGAATACAGATGGTTCCGATATCGTCTTCAATTATGACTATTTCGGAAAAGACCGTGGCGTAACCACGATTGCGGGTCCTTTTGCCGAGGTAAAGGACGAATACGAGGTATAAGATCCGCTTCGGAAAACCAGACAAATTATGAGAGACGTTCCCGTTGGAAGTATCCTTCGGGAACGTTTCTTTGTCATTTTTGACGAAATTGTCTCTATAATATAAAAAATATACTCACACAAGGCATCGTATGTTATAATGACGGGAGCTTTTAGAGAAGTAGAGGTTTTACTATGTATAAAAAAGTATCGCCGGATATGAAGTTTATCGATCGCGAGAAGGAAGTACTGGCCTTCTGGAAAGCAAATGACATCCAGAAGAAGTCCATTCGTCCGGAAAAGGACGGAACTCCGAATTTTACGCTGTATGACGGCCCGCCGACAGCAAACGGCAAGCCGCACATCGGACATATTAAGACCCGTGTCATTAAGGACGTAGTTCCGAGATACCATACCATGAAGGGTGAGCACGTACAGTTTAAGGCGGGCTGGGATACACACGGCCTTCCGGTTGAGCTGGAAGTTGAGAAGATGCTCGGTATCAACGGTAAGCCTCAGATCGAGGAGTACGGCGTTGAGCCTTTCATCAAAAAGTGTAAGGAATCCGTATGGAAGTACAAGGAAGAGTGGGAGCAGATGTCTGACCGTGTTGGTTTCTGGGCAGACATGGAGCACCCGTACGTAACATACGACAACACATACATCGAGTCCGAGTGGTGGGCTCTGAAGACTCTCTGGGATAAGGGAATGCTCTATAAGGGCCACAAGATCGTTCCGTACTGCCCGCGCTGCGGTACCGCTCTTTCGAGCCACGAAGTTGCTCAGGGCTATAAGGCTGTAAAAGAGAACTCCGTATTCGTACGCTTTAAGGTAGTCGGTGAAGAGGATACCTACTTTGCCGCATGGACAACAACACCGTGGACACTCCCGTCGAACGTCGCACTCTGCGTCAGCCCGACAGATGAGTATGTAAAGATCTCTGTTTCCAAGGATCTCGACGGAACTGAGAAGAAGGTCATGTACTACATGGCCGGCTGCCTCGTTCCTCAGCTTTTCGATGAGTATGAGATCATCGAGAGATATGAGGGTACCGAGCTCGTCGGTAAGAAGTACGAGTCTCTGTTCCCGTATTCTGCAGATGCAGTTGCCAAGAGCAGAAAAGAAGCTTTCAAGGTCTGCGCAGACAGCTACGTAACCATGAGCGACGGTACCGGTATCGTTCATATCGCACCGGCATTCGGTGAAGACGACGCAAGAGTCGGCCGTGATAATGATCTTCCGTTCGTACAGCTCGTTAAGGAAGACGGTACGCTTCCGGAGGAGTGCGATGAGTTTGCCGGTCTTTTCGTTAAGGATGCTGACCCGCTCATCATCAAGAAACTCAACATGGAAGGCAAGCTCCTGAAGAAGATGCCTTATGAGCATGACTATCCGTTCTGCTGGAGATGCGATACTCCGCTTATCTACTACGCAAGATCTTCCTGGTTCATCGCAATGACCAAGGTCAAGGATCAGCTCGTAGCTTCTAACCGTATGGCGAACTGGTATCCGGAAACGATCCGTGACGGCCGTATGGGTAACTTCCTTGAGAACGTAGTTGACTGGGGTATCTCCCGTGAGCGCTACTGGGGTACACCGCTTCCGGTATGGGAGTGCGAATGCGGACATCGTCAGTGCATCGGTTCCATCGAAGAACTGAAGGAAAAGTCTACAGACTGCCCGGACGATATCGAACTGCATAAGCCTTACGTTGATAACGTACACGTTACCTGCGAGAAGTGCGGTAAGCCGATGACTCGTGTTTCTGAGGTAATCGACTGCTGGTTCGACTCCGGTGCGATGCCGTTTGCCCAGTTCCACTATCCTTTCGAGAACAAAGAGTTCTTCGAGTCCCACTATCCGTGCCAGTTCATCTCTGAGGCACTCGACCAGACACGTGGATGGTTCTATTCACTCCTGGCAATCAGCACACAGCTGTTCCAGAGATCTCCGTTCGAGAACGTTATCGTTATGGGTCTCGTTCAGGATAAGGACGGCATCAAGATGAGTAAGCATAAGGGCAACGTTGTTGACCCGTGGGATATCCTGAACCGTCAGGGTGCAGATGCGGCAAGATGGTATTTCTACAGTGCAAACGCACCGTGGCTGCCGTCCCGTTTCGACCACAGCAATGTAGATAAGATCCTCGGTAAGTTTATGGGTACTCTGTGGAACACATACGCGTTCTACATCCTGTACGCTGAGATCGATCAGTTCGATCCTACAAAGTACAGCCTCGAGTACGATAAGCTCTCTGTTATGGATAAGTGGATCCTGTCGAGACTTGCTTCTCTCGAGAAGACAGTAGACAGCAAGATGCAGGGTTATGACATCACAGGCGCATCCCGTCTGATGGAGAACTTTGTAGACGATCTTTCCAACTGGTATGTACGTCGCGGCCGCGACAGATACTGGGGCAAGGAAATGACTCAGGATAAGATCAACGCTTTCATGACACTGTATACGGTTCTTGAGCAGTTCACACGTCTGGCCGCTCCGTTTATCCCGTTCATGACTGAGGCGATCTACCAGAACCTCGTCCGTTCTGTTGATGAGAATGCTCCGATGTCCATCCACATGTGTGACTACCCGGTAGCTGACGAATCCTGGATCGACGAAGATCTCGAGAGAAATATGGATGATGTCCAGCAGATCGTTACTCTGGCACTGTCCTGCCGTCAGACAGCTAACCTCAAGATCCGTCAGCCTCTCAGCAAGCTCTACGCGGTATGCGAAGATGAACTGCCGGCTGAGTACCAGACGATCATCAAGGAAGAGCTGAATGTTCATGAAGTAGAATTCCTGAAGGATGCTTCTTCGCTCCTGGATTACAAGTTCAAACCGCAGCTGAGAACACTGGGTAGAAAACTCGGCGCGAAGCTCAATGCTGCTAAGGAAGTCATCGCGGCTCTCCCGGGTAAGGAGACCATGGCGGCTCTCGATAAGGACGGTAAAATCAATATCGAAGTTGAAGGAGAGACCTTCGAACTTCTGACAGAAGACCTGCTTGTTGAAAACGTCCAGCCGGAAGGCCTTTCTACTCAGGCGGATAAGGGCTTTACAGTATCTCTTGATACCAAGCTTAATGACGCTCTGATCGAAGAAGGTTTCGTCCGTGAGATCGTTTCCAAGATCCAGAACCAGAGAAAGAAGTCCGGTTTTGAGGTTACAGACAGGATCACAGTGAAGTATTCCTGTGGCGAAAAGCTTGCTGCCGTATTTACAAAGTTCGGTGAGCAGATCGCTTCTGATGTTCTTGCGACCAGCATCACAGAAGGTTCTGAGGATGACAGCACAGAACTCGATATCAACGGTGAGAAGGTAAGCCTTTCTCTGAAAAAAGCATAAGGACGTTAGTTAGGATCAAGAGGTATGTTATTTAGGATTCTTCAACAAGACGCGCCGATGTCGGAAAAGATCATCGAACTGGTTTTGATGATCATGGTTCTGTCATTTACCTTCTCCGTGCACGAATTCATGCATGCGTGGGTAGCGACGAAGATGGGCGACGATACCCCGAAAAGACAGGGAAGAGTTACGCTCAACCCGCTGGCGCACTTTGATCCGCTGGGTTCGGTCATGCTCCTGCTTGCCGGATTCGGCTGGGCGAAGCCTGTACAGTATAATCCGAATAATCTGAAGAAGTTCAAGAGAACGACATGTGAGCGTCTGATCAGTCTTGCGGGTGTTTTCGCAAACTATATCACGGCGATCGTTTCTTCGTTCATTCTGGTCTTCGTTGTAGCGTACTTCGCTAAACATCCTACGGAAAGCAGATCTGCAGCACTGGCAGAGACGATCATCACGTATTTCTTCTGGCTGCTTCGTGAGTATGGATTCCTCTTTATGGCATTCAATCTCATTCCGATCCCGCCGCTGGACGGATACCGCTTCGTGTCTACATATATTCCATATAAGTGGAGACAAAGCTTTGAGTCTATCACCCAGTACAGCTACTATATCTTCTTCGCGCTGATCCTTCTGGATCATTACGGCAACGTAAGCATCCTGTCGAAGATCGTTGAGTGGATCGAATATCCTTTCCGATGGCCGATCGACAAAATATGCGCGGAACTGTTATGGAATTTAGTTGGAAACACATCATTGATATTATAAGTTGAGGTAAACATGGAAAACAAAATCGTACTTTCAGGAACACGTCCTACAGGAAACATTCATCTGGGCAACTATTTCGGCGCGATCGAGAACTGGGTCCGCCTTCAGGATCAGTATGAGTGCTATTTCTTTATCGCTGACTGGCACGCTCTGACGACCGGTTATGCGGAGACGGACGTACTCCGTAAGAATACTCTCGGACTTCTCGCAGATATCCTTGCCAGCGGCGTAGACCCGGATAAGGCAACGATCTTCCTGCAGTCTGATATCAAGCAGCATGCAGAGCTCTTCCTGCTCCTTGGCATGAACACTCCTCTGTCCTGGCTTGAGAGATGCCCGACGTATAAGGATATGATCGCGAACATGTCTTCTGAGAAGGATATTACAACATATGGTTTCCTCGGTTATCCGGCACTGATGGCTGCGGATATCCTGATGTATCGTGCTAACTACGTTCCGGTCGGTGAAGACCAGTCCGCACATCTCGAGATCACTCGTGAACTTGCCAGAAGATTTAACTTCCTCTATAAATCGGAAGTTCTCCCGGAACCGCAGCCGCTCTTTACTAAGGCAAAGGTCCTTCCGGGTACAGACGGACGTAAGATGAGTAAGAGCTATGGCAACACGATCGCTCTTGCGGATACACCGGAAGAGGTCAAAAAGAAGGTCATGAGCATGATCACTGACCCGGCCCGTATCAGAAAGGATGACCCGGGTCATCCGGATGTCTGCACAGTATATGCTTTCCAGAAAGTCTTCAATGAAGAGAAGGTTCCGGAGATCACAGAGCAGTGCAAGGGCGGATGCATCGGATGCGTAGCCTGCAAGAAGATGCTTCAGGAGAAGATCGCCGAGTTCCATACCCCGATCTACGAGAAGAGAACCGCACTCCTTCAGGATGAGCCGAAGCTCCTCGAGATCCTGAAAAAGGGTAGAGAGAAGGCTTCCAAGAAAGCGGAAGAGACGATCCGTGAAGTCAGAAAAGCTGTAAAGATCGGCTTTGATACGGAAGAGTAAGTGAAACAGAACCGAGGTATTTGATCGTGGCAGTTGAAAACCCACAAGTCAGACTTCGTAAGTTTGAAGGTCCTCTGGACCTTCTGTTTCATTTGATCGAAAAAAACGATATCGATATCTACGATATCCCGATCGCCGAGGTAACTGACCAGTATATGGAGTACCTCGATAAGATGAATTCTCTGGATATGGAAGTCGCCTCGGAATTCCTTCTGATGGCTGCAACCCTCGTACATATTAAATCCAGAATGCTCCTTCCGGACAGAAATGTCAGTGAGACGGATGCAGAGGCAGACCCGAGAGAAGAACTGGTCGTCAAGCTTCTCGAGTACCGCCGCTGTAAGATGCTCGCGAACGATCTGAAAGACCGTTTCCGCGATTATTCCAACTGTATGTACCGTCTGCCGCAGACACCGGCTTCCCTCGGTATTGAGGTAAAGAGTGCACCTGCACCGGTCGATGAAGAGGCGCTGCAGAAGGGTATCGAGGATGTATGTGAGAGAAACAAGATCCGTTTCGCAGATATCGCCTCACGTATCACTCATATTTTGAAAAGAGATAAATTCTCCATTCGTGATAAAATAAGATTTGTGTGGGATAACATCAAGGGAAAAGGCAAGGTCTTTTTCCATGAACTGTTTCCTGCGCATAAAGTTGAGAAAATGGACCGTATCGTCGGCTTCCTTGCCGTTCTGGAACTCCTTCGCGGTGACCAGATCGTGGCAGAACAGGAAAAGCCTTTCGACGTGATCCAGATCGAAACAAAGAGGGATGAGCTCAATGAAGAGCGCTTCGGACTCGACAGAAGTAAGGAATCGAAGGAATTTGCCGCATATGACTGATGGATTTGAGCGCGAAACCAAGATTACGGTACAGGAGCTTCCGGCTGCGCTGGAAGCAGTGCTTTTCGCGCACGGAGATCCGATCTCGTGCGAGCGTCTCTGCGAGATCACGCAGATGCCGAAAGAAGCGGTAGAAGAAACCCTCGAACGCATGATGAAGGACTATGAGACGAACCCATGGGGAGGTCTCCTGATCCGTAAGGCGGACGACGCGTATGTTATGTGCACTAAGCCTTCGATGAAGCCTGTGCTTGAGCGTCTATATGCGCCGCGTACTCGTCCTCCGATGTCCCAGGCAACCTACGAGACTCTTGCTGTTATCGCGTATAACCAGCCGGTGACAAGAGCCCAGATCGAGGCAGTCAGAGGAGTCAGCTCCGATTCGATCGTCAGCCGCCTGATCGAGCGCGGCCTGGTCGAAGAATGCGGAACCCTCGAGGCTCCCGGAAGACCGGCACTTTTCAGAACAACACAGCAGTTCCTGCTCGAATTCGGTATCTCTTCAGTATCTGAGATGCCGGCGATGGAACTGATGATGTATAAGACCATCCGTGATCTCCAGGATTCTCTGGAGACAGCGGCGGGAAACAAGGATGATCGTCAGATCTCGATCGAGACCTGGATGGATGATCAAAAGGGGGAAGAAGCCAATGAATCCTGAGGATATGAAGACAGAATCCCTGTCGAGTGTTGTCGAGAGGATCAACGAATCCTTTGACTCGATGAGTAAGGGACAGAAAGCTATAGCAAAATACATTATGGATAACTATGAGACCGCGGCGTATATGACAGCTGCCAAGCTCGGAGAAACGACCGGTGTCAGTGAGTCTACGGTAGTCCGTTTCTCGATGGAACTCGGTTACGAAGGTTATCCGCATTTTCAAAAAGCACTTCAGGAAGAACTGAAGGTCAAGCTTACTTCAGTACAGCGCCTCAATGCGGCCAGCCGCTATACGGATGATGCATCGATCCTGAAATCCATCCTTCAGGCGGATATCGACAGCCTGAAGTACACTTCCGAGAATCTGGATGAAGATGCTTTCAGTAAGGCAGTATCCACGATCCTGAAGGCGAAGAAGATCTACATTATGGGTCTTCGCAGTTCGTCACCGCTTTCTTCCTTCATGCATTTTTACATGACACCGCTTTTTGACGATGTCCGTCATATCCACAGCAACAGTGCGAACGAAGTTTTCGAGCAGATCCTTCCGATCGGCCCCGGAGATGTAATGATCGGTATCAGCTTCCCGAGATATTCCAGCAGAACCATCCAGTCGATGCAGTATGCACGTTCCCGTGGTGCGTCGGTCATCGTTATTACCGATAAGGCAGATACACCGATGACTGAGTATGCGGATGTGGCACTGTTCGCCCGTTCGGATATGGCGTCTTTCGTTGATTCGCTGACTGCGCCGTTATCCCTGATCAACGCGCTTCTTGTCGCACTCGGTATGCACAGAAAGGATCACATTGAAGAATCCTTTGAGACTCTGGAAAGACTTTGGAAAGAGTATCAGGTATATGATACGGGTAAGGACCGGAATCAGCCGGCCGATGGTGAGAAGGAGGAACAGTAATCATGAAAGAACTGATCGCCAGCAGTAAACTGACCGCTTCGGCGTCGATCCGCATCGCACTGACAAATACGAGAGAGGAAGAAGCCGAATTAAAAGCTGCGCTGAAGGAAGAAAAGATCAGCGCGACGGCTGCTGACTTCGGCGGTGAATTCATTTCTTCTGTCAGCAAGATCATCGAAAGATGTGTTGTCGCGGCGCAGAGAGAAGGCATCATCGGTAATAACCATAATGAAGAAGGCGCGCTGGCAGGTGCTGCCAGAGAGGCGATCTCCCAGATCACATCCAAGGCGATCGGCCTGAATGTCGGCGGTAAGATCGGCATCGCGCGTTTTAATGACCACATCAGTGTCTGTGTATACTTCGGCATCGGTCTTCTGCATCTCAATGAGATCGCGATCGGCCTCGGACACAGAGCTATTTAAGACATAGGAGGAAATCAACATGAGTGAGTTTTATCAGATTGCAGTAGACGGTCCTTCCGGTTCCGGTAAGTCCACACTGGCAAAGGGTATCGCAAAGAAACTCGGCATCCTCTATCTGGATACCGGCGCAATGTACCGTGCATGCGGTCTTAAGGCATTAAAGAGCGGTATCGGTACTAAGGATAAGGAAGCTGTCGAGAAGATGATGCAGGATATCAGGATCGATATCACTCATGAAGACGGTTCACAGCATGTATGGCTCGACGGAGAGGATGTTTCCTCGGATATCCGTACACCGGAAGTATCCATGGCAGCCTCTGATGTTTCCGCGATCCCTTGTGTACGTGAAGCTATGGTAGATCTTCAGAGAAAGATCTCCGAAGGTAAGAACGTAATCCTTGACGGCCGTGATATCGGATCCAAAGTATTCCCGAACGCGAAGTATAAGTTCTTCCTCGTTGCTTCTGCAGAAGAACGTGCGAGAAGAAGACTTCTCGAGCTTCAGGAGAAGGGAAATACGGAGGTGACATATGAAGAAGTCTTAAGCGACATCGAGAAGAGAGACCTGCAGGACAGCACACGCGCCGCTTCTCCGCTGGTAAAAGTAGAGGACGCGATCGAGATCGATACTACCAAGATCGATATTGAAGAAACACAGGATCTTCTTCTTTCTTATATAAAAGATTGAAGGAAAGATGAAAGGAATGGCGATTTGAGCAGCTGGACGATCGAACTTGCGAAATCATCAGGGTTTTGTTTCGGTGTGGAGAATGCCGTAACGACAGCTTACTCTGTTCTTAAGGACTATCCGGGCAGAAAGATCTATATGCTCGGAGAGATCACGCATAATGAAACGGTCGTCGGAGATCTCCTGTCATCCGGCATGATACTTGTCCACGATCCGAAAGAGGTCGAGGAGGGAAGTGTCGTTCTTATTCGCGCGCATGGTGTTACTCCCCAGGTCATGGAGGAGTTGAATAACCGCAAGTGCGAGATCGTTGACTGCACATGTCCTTTTGTAAACAAGATCCATAAGATCGTGAATAAAGCCGGAAAAGAAGGTCATCCGGTCTATATCACCGGAACAAAGGGCCATCCGGAAGTTGTCGGGATCTGTGGTGAGAGTGATCATCCTGTGACTGTAGTTTCGTCATTAGAGGAGGTTGAAGCGCTTCCTGAGATCGAATCTGACTCGGTCTGGGTATCGCAAACCACATTTTCCAGTAAAGTTTTCCAAAAAATTTGTGAATTCGTGCAGAAAAAAATTGCAAATGATCAAATATTTGGTACAATATGTTATACGACTGAAAATAGGCAGAGAGAAACTGCGGAT
>DBYF01000056.1:32282-36518 GCA_002310155.1 Mageeibacillus sp. UBA1193
GAACCATTGCTTCCTATGTGGAGGGAACGCGGGGTGAAACGGATCGGTGTTTCCGCAGGAGCATCAACGCCGGTGAGTATTATCAGGGAGGTTATCCAAACCATGAGTGAAAACGGGGTAAACACGAATCCAGAGTCTAACGACATCAATTTTGGCGATTACATTGAAAGCATTCCACAGCTTCGAAAGAACGCTACAGTGAAGGGAGCAATCACGACCTGCGACAGTGATTTCGTATATGTAGATGTCCATGATAAGTCGGAAGGCAAGATTCCAAGAAGTGAGTTTGAACCTGATTTTGACTTTGACGCGGCAGTTGAAGAGCACAAAGAGATTGAAGTATACGTAAAGAGCATCCGCAATACTGACATGGGCAAAGAGATCATTCTTTCCAAGTCTCATGTGGATTTCAGCAAGAATAAGGCAGAGATCGAAGCGGCTTACGAGAACAAGACGCCGGTCACAGTTAAGATCACAAACGTTGTTAAGGATGGCGTTATTGCCAGCTACGGTGGAGTAGACATCTACATCCACAGAACACAGCTTGAACTGAATGTTGTAAATGATCTCGAAGCTTACAAGGGTAAGACAATTGAGATCCTCATCACACAGTTCGATCCGGACAAGCGTCGTCTGAGAGTTTCCGGTTCCAGAAGAACACTTCTCAACAATGAGCGTAAGGCAAAGGCTGAGGAAGTATGGAGCGGAATCGAGAAGGATAAGGAGTACGATGGTGTTGTAAGAAGCCTCACAGACTTCGGTGCATTTGTTGACATCGGTGGTGTTGATGGTCTCATCCACGTATCCGAGCTGTCCTGGAACCACATTCATCATCCGTCTGAAGTTCTTTCCGTTGGTGATCAGGTTCATGTATATGTTAAGGATTTCGATCCGGAAAAGAAGAGAATCTCTCTCGGCTACAAGAAGGCTGAGGATGATCCGTTCTATAACATCGACGAGAGAATCCCGGTTGGTTCTATCGTTCGTGGTAAGGTAGTCCGTATGTTCCAGTTTGGTGCATTCGTTGAGCTCGAGCCGAACCTTGATGCTCTCTGCCATGTTTCCCAGATCTCTGATGTTCGTCTGAACAAGCCACAGGATGTTCTGAAGGAAGGTATGGAAGTTGAGGCTAAGGTCCTTGATGTTAATCCGACAGCTCGTCGTATCAGCATCTCCATTAAGGAAGTAGCTCCGATCAATCCGGAACCGAAGGATGAAGAGGAAGCTCCTGCAGAGGTTGCAGCTCCGGTAGAGGAAGCAGTAGCAGAGGCTGTAGAAGAGGTTAAAGCTGAAGAGTAATCCTCATTTTTTCATGACACTTAAAGAGCCGTCCATTGGACGGCTCTTTTCTTTTGTCCGGGACATTATTAGTAAAATATCACTATTTTGACATTGATTTCCATCAATAAGAAACCTTTGGCAATCAAAACATTTGAAAATAAGCCTAAAGCGGATTTGATAAACGATTGCATAATGAAGGCTTAAATTACAATTGTGTCACATTTGTTCTCAAGGGTATGTCTATACGATATAATTATATTGAAAGTGTTTGGGCAGGTTTACTCTTTGGAGGAAATTTTGAGGAAAAATACTGAAAAGAATACAAGAACGGAAGAACTCAGGGAACTGATGGCTCAGCGTCGCCTGCATCGTGGACTGAAGATGTCATCGATCATTATGGTGGTATCTATGGTTACTGTGCTTTTCCCGATCGTTCCGGTCGGTCACGCGTCTGATACCTATCTTTCAGTGCCTGTAGAACAGACTCTGCCTTCTGCGGAGACTTCAGGTACCCATGGCGTTCAGCTTAAGTTCTCAGTAGAAAATGAACAGTCTTCGGTTGCTGATATGCTTGAAGAGAATACATATATCATCTCTGAGCACAGTGACCGCGATGGTATCGCGATCGAGATCCTTGATCCGGAAGCATTTGCACCGAAGGATGAGAATGTATACTGTCTTAAGAATATGGCAGTCTACTCCGCTCCTAATGCCGAATCTGAAATGATCGAAACACTGCAGTATGCTGATATGGTCAAGCGTATCGGTATTGGCTCTGCGTGGTCATGTATCGTGTTTGAAACGGAAGAAGGAACGATCAATGGCTTTGTGCTTTCTGAAAATGTTACGACTGATGTTGTAGCAACACCAACTCCGACACCGGAACCTACACCTACTGAGACACCTTCTCCGACACCTAAGCCGAAGAAGACTTCTACACCTACACCAACGCCTGCTCCGACGAAGGCTGTCGAGAAGAAGAATACTCCTACTCCGTCTCCGACTCCGGCACCGAAGATCACGGAGACCGAGATGAGCGGAACATTCTATTCCAATGGTGAAGTTAATGTCAGATCCGGTCCGAGTACAGATTATTCCATAGCACGAAAACTCGTGAAAGATGACAGTGTTACTGTTGTCGCTAAGACAAGTAACGGTTGGTACAAGCTCTCAGATGGCGGATATGTAAGATCTGATCTGGTCCGTGCCAATCTCGAGACTTCTGAACCGAAGGAGCCGTCTGCGACTACGACCAGACCGAGCTCTACTGTAGAAGAACCTTCTGAACCGTCAGAAAAGCCGGATCCTACACCGGAACCTACACAGGCTCCTGTGAAGAGAGATATTCCGGATCCGGGTTCCTGCGATCTTCTGACATATGCAAGTGCTTTTATAGGCATACCATATGTATATACAGGCGCATCGCTCTCCGGGCTCGACTGTTCCGGTTTCGTCATGTATGTATACGCACATTACTACGGAATCTCACTACCGCATCAGTCAGCATCCATTGCGACAATGGGAACGGATGTGACTAACCAGGAACTGAAGCCGGGCGACGTCATCTGCCACGACTATGATCTTAATGGCAGAGTCGACCATGTTAGCCTCTACTGTGGAAGCGGCGTTGTCATTCACGCCTCGACAAGCCGCGGCGGCATTATAAAGGATTATATTCCGATGTCCTGTGTAGTAAGCGTAAGAAGATTTATCTGATTATTTCGAAATTGCGATATTACCAAGCTTTTCAAGTGCCTCTTCGTACATCGGTACGAGGAGGTACATGTTTTCTTTGAGAATTGATTCGTTGGCCTGGTGGCACTGATCCTGGTTCCAGGGAAGCTGTGGACCGAAGGCAACGATGTTCGGCATTGTACGCGCATATGTGCCGCCACCGACGGCAATCGCCGCTGCTTTACCGGAAAGAGAAATAGCTCTGGCTGCTTCCTCGTCGGAAGTGTATGCGAACTCCTTGCGGTAGGCTTCGTAAATTTCTGTCAGCGTGGTGATCTGCTGTGATTCTTTATCTTTAAACAGAGGAGCCTGGATCGAATCATCTACTACTGTTACTCCGAATTCAGATGCGATCTCCTGAAGCTTGCTTCGAACGGCATCTTCAGGAAGTGTGACCGGCCAGCGGATATCTACATGCAGCTTCGCGTGATCCTTACTGATATTCACGATGCCGACATTGGTCGTCATCGGTCCGGAAACATCAGGAGAGAAGAACGAAGTAAACGGTATTTCGGACTTCTTGCTGAAGTATTTCTCCATAAGAAGAAGGAGATTAGAAGTGCTTTTCAATCCGGACGGCATCTTATCGAGCATCAGGTCGATCGCGTTGATTCCGAGATCCGGCTTGCTGGCGTGAGCCTGGACACCGTCCGTGGAGATGCCGCGCATTTCAGTAAGGTCGATACATTCGCAGTAAGGCGGTACCATGTTGGCCGCGTCACCTCCGTGAAGCGTGAACTTCCCCGATGGTGTTTCCTCAAAGTGCATCTGATAGATGCCTTTTTCCGCAAAGATGCAGGGGAACTCGGCATCCGGTGTAAATCCGATATCCGGAAGCTCTTCGGTCTCGCAGTAACGGACCATACAGGAAGAGCCGTGCTCCTCGTCTGTACCGACAATAAGGCGTACGCGGTAATCCGGATCCGGATGATTCTCCTTGAAGCGGAGCATCGCCATATAGGCACAGAGCACAGGACCCTTGTCATCGATAACGCCGCGGCCGATGAAGTAGTCAGTATCTGTATTCAGTTCAAAAGCATTTGTTTTCCAGGCCGATCCTTCCGGTACGACATCAAGATGACCGAGAACGGCAACGAGAGGACCTCTGTTTCCCCACTGGATGTATCCGGCCTTATCGCCAACGTTTACCGCGGTGAACCCGTCAGCTTTGGCATGATCCAGAAACCGGGTCAGTGCCAGCTTCGGTTTCTCGCCATATGG
>DBYF01000100.1:0-8476 GCA_002310155.1 Mageeibacillus sp. UBA1193
CCGCCTGTCGGGAAGTCAGGTCCCTTAACGACTGTCATCAGATCGTCGATCGTCGCTTCCGGATTATCCAGGAGCATAACGACACCGTCGATGACCTCGCCCATGTTGTGCGGCGGAATGTTGGTCGCCATACCTACGGCGATACCGACGGAACCATTGACCAGGAGGTTCGGGAAACGGGACGGAAGAGCGACAGGCTCAACATCGTGTTCATCGAAGTTCGGGCGGAAATCAACAGTACCCTTGTTGATATCGCTCATCATCTCCATCGCTACCTTCTGGAGTCTTGCCTCCGTNNGTATAACGGTAAGCAGCCGGCGGGTCACCGTCCATGGAACCGAAGTTACCATGACCCTCGACCAGCATATAGCGCATGGAGAAATCCTGTGCGAGACGAACGAGAGCATCATATACGGATGCATCGCCGTGCGGATGGAAACGGCCGAGAACGTCACCAACGGTGGTGGCGCACTTACGGTACGGCTTGTCCGGGGTGAAACCCTGGGTAAACATCGAGTAGAGAATTCTTCTGTGTACAGGCTTAAGACCATCACGGATATCCGGCAGAGCACGGTCCGAGATAACGCTCATCGCATAGTCGATGAACGACTTCTTCATTTCTTTTTCCAGGTCGACCGGGATGATCGTAGTCTGCTCAGAGCAGAAGATCGCGTCCACTTCGGCTTCCTGCTGCTTGCGCAGATCCTTGCCGGAAAGTGGTTCGTTTGTAGAATCAGACATGCGTCTTTCTCCTTTATACTTTATTTAAAATATACACCTGTTCTATTTTACCACAACATGTTGTTTTTCGGTGGTCAAAATCAAGATTTTTGTATAGAATAAAGCATGTGTTTGGAAGTTACATTTTTCTTTTTTATAATGCAACAGAATAGAATTTAGTCTCGTCTTATTTGTGAGGCAGAAAGAACCGCTATGGGAATGGAAGGTACAACCTCAAACGGAAACAAGCCGATCCTCGATGTGGAAGAGCTTTTCCGACTTTACGGCAACGATGTACTGCGTATGTGCAACGTCTATTTGCGTAAGCAGAGCCTGGCCGAGGATGCTTTCCAGGATGTGTTCGTGAAGGTCATGACCAGATCCGATTCCTACCGCGGGGACAGCGATATCAAGTACTGGATCCTGTCCATCGCCAGAAATGTTTGTCTGGATTATCTGAAGTCCTCGTATATGAAACGGACGAGCTTTATGGGAGATCTCCTGGATAAGACGAAGCCGCAGAGCGAGGAAAAGAAGCGCATTAAGCCGCTTCCGGGAAATCAGGTGGAAGACCGCCTGATCGACGCGATGGATACCAGCAATCCTCTTCTGGATGCGGTCCAGAAGCTGCCGGCAAAATATAAAGATGTCATATTGCTCCGTTTCTATTTTGACATGGACAACGAAGCGATCGCCAAACAGCTCGGCATCACGGAGAGTACCGTCAGGTCCCGTCTGATGAGAGCCAGAGCGAAACTGAAAGATTGGGGAAAGGAGGAATAACGATGTTAGGTGACGAACTGAAGAAATCATTAGAACCGATCCAGGCATCTGACGAGCTCCTGGAAAAAACCAGAAGAGCCATCGAGCAGGCACGTCTGCAGCAGGCTTCCGCGACTTTAGCGCAGAAGTCCGCTCCGAAGAAGAATACCGCCTACCGCTCCATGTTCCTCCGCGCCGTAGTGCCGATCGCATGTGTGCTTATCCTCGGCTTCGGCATTCTCGCTATCCTCCCTGCGATCAGCAAAAAGACCGATTCGGAAAAAGGCGGCGTGAAATCTCCTCTCAAGGAGCACAACGATGCGATCAACACGGTTGAAAAAGATATCGACTCTATCATCGGAAAGCAAAACACTGGCGTGGCAATGGATACTAATGCTGATTCCGAGGATAACCGGAGCTATGAAACCACCACGGAGGCAGCATCCGAGAGTGCCGAATGGTATGAAGAAACTACGATCGATCTGGAAGATGATAAGAACAAGTATCTGACTCCTTCTGTTCGTGATGGAGCAGCAGACATTGATCAGGACGAGATCTCGAGCTCGGTCAAAGACGGTGATTACGTCCTCTGTATATCTGAGGATAAGAAGAGTCTGGTCCTCAAGGATGCCCGCACGGATCTCGAGCTCGCTAACGACGGCAGTCATGCTGTTCCGAGACTCCGTCTTGCTTCCAATGAGACCATCATCGGCCTGTTCTATGTAGAGGACACAAACTCCCTCTTCATCACAACAGAAGAAGCGAAGGTTAAGATGGACGGCACCCCTGATAATGCTTACCACGTATATTACTGCATCTTCAAAGATGGCAAAGTAGTCGGTCAGCAGCCCGTCAGAATCGGCGATTGATCTGAAACAGTAAAACAAAGAAAGGCCGTGCAGTGCACGGCCTTTTTGTTATACGATCGGTTCTTTGTCCGCCTTGCCCTGGCCTCGCGGATACTTGGCAGGAGTCGGGCGGATCTTTCGGATCACGAGGATCGTTCTCTTCATATCCGATCCCGGTAACACGAACTCTTTTACATCCTCGATCGTACCGCCGAGGGTAACGATCGCTTTCTTCGCCTGTTCGATCTCATCTTCCGCATGTCCCTTCATGGCAAGGAAGATACCGCCGACTTTGACATATGGCAGGCAGTATTCGCAGAGCGTCGGAAGTGACGCTACGGCTCTTGCCGTCGCGATATCGAATTTCTCTCTGTACTGCTTGTTCTTCGCTCCGTCCTCCGCACGGCTGTGGACTGTGGAGATTCCCTGAAGCTGGAGAGCTTCACAGACAGCATCAAGGAAGTTGATGCGTTTTTTCAGAGAATCCAGGAGCGTGATATTCACTTCCGGCATGGAGACCTTCAGCGGGATACCCGGAAAACCGGCACCTGTACCGACATCGATCAGCTTCAGGTCACGTCTTCCCGTCTTCTGCTCTTCTTCCTCGATATAAGAGACCAGTGTAAGTGAATCCACGAAGTGGCGGATCGCAATGCCCTGATCATCCAGGATGTTCGTCAGGTTCATCTTCTCGTTCCACTTTCTGAGCATGGCCGCATAGACCTGGAAGGCGCGGATGCTCTCTGCAGAAAGCGGGACAGCGATGTCCTGGCTTCCGGATGTAAGGAATGGAGAGATCTCTTTTGCCTTAGAGATATCTTCTTCACTGGTGATGATCGGCTCATGCTCCTTCTTCGGAGGCGTAGCGGCCGGCTTTTTCCCCATATTGGCATTCCGGAGAGACTTCTTCTCCTCCGGTGTCAGTTTCTTCTTTATCTCAGGCTTTACGCGTTTGCTCTTATCCATCCTGTTTCTCCCGTTTGTTTGCTTCCAGATATACGAGGAGCACCGCGATATCCGCCGGCGATACTCCGGAGATACGGGATGCCTGTCCCAGGGACATCGGCTTTCTCTGCGCGAGCTTCGACCTCGCCTCGAGTCTCAGTCCCGTGATGCTCTCATAAGGGATATCCGGCGAGAGTTTCTTGTTCTCAAGGACCGCGAACTTGCGGATGCGTTCTTCTTCGAGCGCGAGATAGCCCTCGTACTTAATGTCTACTTCCACCGCGAAAATAACTGCCGCGGAAAGCTCCGGACGCTTCTCATCCACCTCTGCCAGATCCGCATAGTGGATCTCCGGGCGCTTGATCAGGTCACAAAGAGAGATTCCGGACTGCGTAACGGTGCTTCCGCAGCGGGTAAGGATCTTGTGAAGCTTTTCGGAAGGCGGAAGGAAAGTCGCACGAAGACGGGCTTTCTCGTCTTCGATCGCTTTTCTCTTTTCTTCAAAAGCACTGTATCTCTCTTCGTCGATCAGGCCGATCTCGTGACCGATCTGTGTGAGACGCATGTCTGCGTTGTCCTGGCGCAGGAAAATACGGTATTCTGCGCGGGACGTCATCATGCGGTATGGTTCTTTCGTTCCCTTGGTAACGAGATCATCGACCAGAACGCCGATGTAGGCCTGCGAACGGTCGAGGATCACGGGTTCTTTTCCGAGGACTTTACGGGCCGCGTTGATACCTGCCATCAGGCCCTGTGCCGCAGCTTCCTCATATCCGGAAGATCCGTTGACCTGGCCGGCTGTAAAGAGACCTTCGAGGCAGGTCGACTCGAGCGAAAGCTTCGCCGTGGTCGGGTCGATGCAGTCGTATTCGATCGCATACGCGGCACGCTGGATATGTGCCTTCGAAAGGCCCGGAAGCGAGTGGACCATCTTTACCTGCACATCCTCAGGAAGGCTGGTGGAGAATCCCTGAAGATACAGTTCTTCCGTTTCCTCGCCCATTGGCTCAACGAATATCTGGTGGCGGCTCTTATCCGGGAAACGCATGAATTTATCTTCGATCGACGGGCAGTATCTCGGACCAGTGCCCTCGATGACACCGCTGTAAAGCGGAGATCTGTCCATGTTCTCCGTAATGACCTGTCTGGTCTCAGGAGTGGTCCATACAGAATAGCAGGGTACCTGGTCCTCTCTGGGGGTCATGCCGTTCATCTCATTCTTATAGGAGAACGGCGGCATATCCGGTTCACCGGGCTGGATCTCCATCACGGAAGTATCTACTGTTCTTCTGTTTACACGGACAGGAGTTCCTGTCTTAAAGCGCTGCATCGTGATGCCCGCTTCCTCCATGCTTCTGGAAAGACCGACGGAGCGGGAAAGTCCATCCGGACCGCTCTCGACGATCACTTCTCCTCGGATCGTTCTGGATTCCATATATGTACCGGAGCAGACGACCGCGGCCTTGACGTGATAGCACGCGCCGCTTCTCGTTCTGATTCCGTTTAAGATCTTCTTTCCGTCCTGTTCTTCCCAGAAGAGTTCGACGGCTTCTCCCTGGATCAGGGAAATGTTCTCTTCCTTCTCGATGCGGGCTTTCATCTTGCGGCTGTATGCAGCACGGTCCATCTGGGCACGCGGGGAGAATACCGCAGGTCCCTTGGATCTATTGAGCATACGGGTCTGGATCGCTGACAGGTCCGCCATCTCGCCCATGATTCCGCCGAGCGCATCGATCTCACGCACCAGCTGTCCCTTCGCTGTTCCGCCGATGCTGGGATTACAGGGAAGGTTCGCCAGCTGGTCCAGATGCAGTGTAAGAAGAAGCGTGGAAAGACCCAAATGAGCGCAGGCAAAAGCCGCCTCACATCCCGCGTGACCGGCACCGATGACCGCCACGTCGTAGGTTCCCGCTTCATACCAGAAAGCGTTATCTTTCAGCTGTTCCCAGTTTCCCATTTCTTCTCTTCTATCTCCTTATTTTCCCACGCAGAATCGTGAGAAGATCGTATCCACAAGAGTATCACTCACCGAATCACCGGTGATCTCTCCGAGTTCCTCTAGTACCGTGCGGAGCACGAGCGAGGGTTCCTCGAGACTGACTCCGGACTTACAAAGTCCGATGCATTTTTCAAGTTTCTCCATCGCCGCCGACAGATGTTCGTAGTGGCGCTGGTTCGTAAGCAGGACCTCCTGTGCATGAGAGGATCCTAGTTCTTCGTATGTCTTTCTGACCAGGTCCTCGACCTTCTCGATGCCTTCACCGGATCTTGCCGAGATGCTTCCCGTAAAGTCCAGTTCACGCGTAAATCCCTTGTCGCGGAGAAGTTTTTCCACCATTTCTCTCTTTTCGGAAATGGCCTTCTCATCCGCCGTATCGGATTTACTGATCAGAAGTCCGATCTTCGTATCCGGAGAAAGAGTCATGACACGCTCCATGATCGACTCTTCCACAGAGTCCTCCTCACAGGATACGAGCCACAGAACGATATCCGCTTCGGACAGCGCGTCCGTCGCACGGTTTACTCCGATGGCTTCCACGACATCGTCCGTCTTACGGATACCTGCCGTATCGATCAGTTTCACAGGTACGCCTGCCATACTGGTCTGTACTTCCAGAGTATCTCTGGTCGTTCCCGGAACATCCGTCACGATCGCCCGGTCGTATCCGCTTAAGTAGTTCAGGAGCGAAGACTTACCGCTGTTCGGGATACCGCAGATAACGATCGTCATACGCTCGGTCAGGATCCTTCCCTGACGGTAAGTATCCAGAAGTTCCTTCATCTTATCTCTTGAAGAGATGAGGGACTCCGTATTGGCGGAGAGTGCTTTTAGAGCATCTTCATCATCGGGCTCGTCGATCCACATCTCAAAGACCGCCATACTGCTGTAAAGATCATCACAGAGCGCGCGGATCTTCGACTTCAGAGAACCCTGAAGCTGGGATGTAGCGGCACGGAGCGCCAGGTCCGAATCGGCAGCGATCACGTCCATGACAGCTTCCGCCTGGGACAGGTCGATCTTACCGGAAAGGAACGCTTTCTTCGTGAACTCGCCGGGCTCAGCCATGCGGGCACCGTTCTCCAGTAAAACGCGAAGGATCTCCTGCCGCACGGTCAATCCGCCATGACAGGAGATCTCTATCGATTCTTCACCAGTATATGAATGAGGCGCGCAGAAACGAGTCAGCATGACTTCGTCTACGACTTTACCTGAAGAGGGATCCTTGATGAGTCCGTATGCTACCGTATATCCGGGCATATCGGAAACCAGCCGGGCATCTCCGGACGCGCGACGGATCGTGAATACCTTATCTGCAACCTGTGAACTGCCTTCTCCGGCCATGCGGATCACTGCGATCCCGCTGATTCCGGGTGGCGTAGCACATGCACAATACGGCTTATCCAAGACCAAATCGCCTCCCCAAGGTTAAGGGTCTCAGCCCTCCAGTGTTACAACGACTCTTCTGTTCGGCTCTTCGCCTTCACTGTGTGTCGTTACACCCTTTACGCCCTGAAGCTCAGCGTGAACGATGCGGCGCTCTGCCGGGTTCATCGGCTCAAGAACATACTGACGCTTGTTGCGCAGTACCTGGTTGGCAGCCTTGTGAGCCATATTGATCAGAACTTCTTCTCTGTGCTTTCTGTAACCGCCGATGTCCAGGATCACGCGGAGTCTCTCTTCGCTGTGACGGTTGGCCACGAGGTTAGTAAGATAAGCGATGGAATCCAGTGTCTCACCGTGACGGCCGATCGCTGCGCCGCAGTCCTGACCGTTTACTGTGATATGGATCACATCATCCTCACGGTAAGAATCAAGCTTGCCGTGGATGCCGATGCCGGAGAGTACTTCCGCTACAAAAGAAACGGCTGCATCTTCAGCTTCACTGGCTTCGTCGCCCTCGAAGGACTCATCATCGCCATAGTATACGTCGCCGTCATCTTCCTCATCAGCTGCATCATCAGCAACATCAGCGGTAACGCGGACGGTAACTTCTTTCTTTCCCAGACCCAGGAACCCCTTGCCCTCATCGAGAACTTCAACCTGTGCCTGATCCTTCTCCACACCGAGTTCGGAGAGAGCAAGTTCGATTGCTTCTTCTTCCGTCTTTGCGGTCTTGGTTACTGTCTTTTCCATGCCTGCCTATACCTCCTTGCCGTACGGATCACTCCGCACGAATAAATTAATGCTTTTTCTTGCCGGACTTCTTTCCGGAACCCTTACCGGCGCCTGCTTCAGCTGTCGCAAGCTCCGCCTTTTTCTTCTTCTTGAAAGCGTTCTTCTTCTGCTCTTCAAGTTCCTTCTTCTTCTCTTCGAAAGGCTTGTTGAACATGAAGTATGTCAGTACCTGCTGGAGGATACCCATAAGGTTACCGATGATCCAGTAGAAACCGAAAGCCGCCGGCAGCGCGAATGTGGTAAGAAGCATGATTGCCGGCATTACGATGTTCATGATCTTCATGGTGCGGACGCCGGACTCTTCCGGAGCATTGAATGCCGGATTGTTCTTGGCGCGCTCTTTGTCTTCCTTCTTCTTCTTCGCTTCCGGCTTCAGTCTCGAGATGAGAATGTTCTGGAAGATCGTCGTAAGGAGTACGAGGACCGGGATGATAAGAAGCGGGAGATAGATCGACGGTTCATCAGCGATCTTGCTGAAGTTCCATGTCGGTGTACGGCCGAGATCCAGACCCAGGAACTTCATGTCCGGAATCTGGTTCAGCTTGATGTTTCCACTCTGGATGGCCTTGCTCATAGCAGCGCCGTCATTGTGGAGGAGATTGATCAGCTTAATGTTATCGTTGCCTACACCACTTACACCAAGGAGCTCACCGATCGCCTTGATGTTGGTCTTGCTGACACCTGTGATGTACTGCAGAGGTCTCTGCACGATATAGTATGTCGGGAACAGGAAGAAGATCGGCAGGAAAGGAACGATACATCCGGCAAATGTGGACGCGCCGTTCTCCTGGAAAAGCTTCTGCAGCTCTTCCTGCTGCTTCTGCTTGTCATCCGGATACTTTCTCTTGATCTCTGCCTGCTTGTCAGACAGAGCCTGCTGCTTCATCATTGCTTTTGCGGAGCGCACATTGAGCGGAACCGTCAAACCACGGACGATGATCGTAAGAAAAATGATAGCCAAACCGTAGTTGCCGAAAAATTCATACAGAAGGCTGGCCAGCCATCCGAGCAGACTCGTGATCGG
>DBYF01000100.1:8601-28537 GCA_002310155.1 Mageeibacillus sp. UBA1193
GCTTCCAGTGTATACTGCGAACAAGTCGGCGTGAAACGGCAGTGCCCGATATGATCGGGCCCTCTGGAGTTCTGATAAAACCGGATCAGTTTGATCGCCAGTTTCTTCATCCTTATTCTCCGTCACTCAGAAGATTTAACTTCGCAAGATGTCTTCCCAGTTCTTTTTCCACTTCCTGATAAGTAGGAAGTTCGCCTGTCGCTTTCATCAGGAAAATGATGTCATATCCCAGGGGTACGCGGGGTTCATATACAGAGAACGCCGCCCGGAGAAGCCGCTTCGCGCGGTTTCTGGCGACCGCTGTCCTTCTTCCGTGCCCGTTTGTAAAGCCGACACGAAGGAGGTCTACCGGTATCCTGGTCTGATTATGCCGAAGATTCGGACTTCGCTTAAAACAATGTACGCTCAGGTATTTGCCTGTAGCAAACGTTCCCCTCTTATAAACACGGGAAAACTCATAATTCCATCGCAATGTCTGCGTAGTCTTCAACATGACACCTAATCACTCCGGATTCCTTATAAAAAAGGACCACGTGGGTGATCCTTATACGGTAAGACTCTTTCTTCCCTTCAGTCTTCTTCTCTTCAGTACATCGCGGCCGGAAGCTGTCTGCATTCTAGCGCGGAAACCGTGTACCTTGGATCTCTGCCTTTTCTTCGGCTGATATGTCATTTTCATATGGATCTACCTCCAAAATTAGTTTCTTTTTTACCTTTTATCACGAATAATCGATACAAATAGCGATAGAATTATACTAGGTGTCAAGAGGAAAGTCAAGTTTGAAGCAAGGATCGTCGGAATTTCCGTTCTTTTACGGTTTTTCCCCGCGGGCCAGGATAACGACCTGATCCTTTACCTCGGCAAATACCGTATATCCCCTGCTCTTTAAGATCTCACTTACCTGCACCTGGCTGTTATCCGTCATGTTCAGTACGATATAATCTGTCTCATTGATATCTTTCACACTCACCACATTACTTCCAGAGAAGACGAAGTTCGAGGAGTCTATGCTGTAGACCTCATCCCTCTCTGCCACATGCGGCAGGAAGTTCGGATCGCTTCCGACCGAGGCATCCGAAGGGATCGTTTCCAGACAGTCCTCGATCTTCTGGTACTTATCCTCGAACTTTACGTAGTTCTCGTAGTTGGAGATATTCACGGAGATCAGGGCAAAAGCCGTGATCACAGCCACCGCGCCGGACGCCAGGATCACCGTATGTTTCTTATCCTTTTCCATCTCACTGATATTGACCAGCGCCATATAGATCAGGAGCGCCGATGTACCGAACGCATAGTGGTAGTTGATCTCCGAGGCGTAGTGATACGCGGCGCCGAATACGAGATTGAAGATAAAGAACGGGATCAGAAGGATCATGCGGTGCGTCTTCTTCGTAAAAAACGGCATGAAGAGCAGAGGGAACATCATCTCCAGAAGCATCACGAAGGATTCCTTGCGGTGGACAAAGACCGTCAGCGCGTGGCCCGGATTACTGAGGATGTTGCCGAGAACGGCGAGCACTCCCTGGTTCTCAGAAGTCATTAGAGTATTCATGCGGGAAGACATCATCATATCGCCTTCTCCCACCTGCTGCAGTAAGAAGCTCATCAGAAGGAAATATACGGCGACGATACCGCCCGTGATCAGATAGCGTCTCTTCTCCTTCCCCTTTTCCTCAAAGATCAGATACAGGCAGAAGCAGATCACGAACAGTGTCGCGTCTTCCTTTACGATGCAGACCAGGAAGCTCATGATATAAAACAGGATATGCTTCTTACTCTCCACCGCGTAGAAGAGCCACATCAGAAGGGGCGGCAGGAACGCGTTCTCGTGGAAGTGGAAATAGCACGGAGAAAGGATCCCGAGAGAGAAAACATAGATCATACAGCAGAAAAAGAGCGTCGTGCCCTTAAAGCCTCTCTTCTTCGCGATCAGGAAAACAGGAATCACGCCTGACAGCACGATGACCGCCTGAGAGACGATCAGCGTCTCTCCCGACGGGAAGATCGCGTATACCGGAAGCAGAAGATAAAGGATATAGGAGCCGTGCACACGGAAATGCGAAAGTGCGTAACCGCGTTCGCAGGTGGTCACGGCAGACAGGTTCTTCCTCATGGAGTGGAACATCTGGTTAAAGATACCCATATCAAAAGTCGCTGTTCCGAAACTCTTATAGATCACGACAGATGTGGCGGTCACAAATCCGAGGACAATGATCGTCACCGCGATCACCGGGATGATCACGTACATATCCGAGCGCTGACGGTTCAAGGTCTCCGGATGGATCCGGGAGGCTCCGTACACGACGAAGATCAGGGCGAACAGCCCCACGAAAACGGAGAGATTGAAATCCCCCGACCGGAATACCAGAGCGCAGGCGAATACGATCACGGAGCTCAGAAGCATCACGGGATCGTAGCACTCGGTAAAGATCCGGAACTTTTTCGGCATCAGATAGAAAAGCACCGTCGCTCCGGCGAAGAGAAGGATATAGATGCATACCAGGACCGGAGCAGAGAACATTCCGATGAACTCCGTCCATTTCTTCAGGACAGATATCCCCTTCGCGGAACCATAGAAGATCGTAAAATCTGAAAGCAGGAAATATACCCACATAAGGCGCATGAAGAGAAACTGCGGGAAACCACACTGTCTCACAAAAGATACGCTTCGGGAACTCTTACTGCTGTCCATCCGTTATCCTTTCGAAGCAGAAGATCACCAGATCGAGCTGTGCATCTGTACGATCTTACCGTCCTGGATATAGACACGCGGGATGCGCTTGCCGACCAGGCAGGTCACCTCGTAGTTGATGGTATCGAGCATATCAGAGATCTCATCGACCGGGATCTCACTGTGCTTGCCTCTTGCCTTCTGCGAACCGAAGAGGACTACTTCGTCTCCGACCTTCGGTTTTTCCTCGAAATCAGTCACGTCGACCATGCACATATCCATGCAGATATTTCCGACGACAGGAGCACGCTTACCGTGGATCAGGACCTCGGCGCGGTTGCTCAGACGGCGCAGATAGCCGTCCGCGTAGCCGATCGCGATCGTCGCGATGGTGCTCGGCTTCTCGGTCTTGAAGTGACGGCCGTAGCTGATCGTCTCACCGGCCGGAATTTCTTTTACATGTACGACGCTGGACTTCAGAGTCATCGCCGGACGGACCTCGAAATCCGTGTACGGCTTCGGGCAGCCCTTCGGCATCATACCGTAGGTGATCAGGCCCGCTCTGACCATATCCATATGCATCTGCGGGAAGCGGATGATACCCGCGCTGTTGCAGATATGCTTCGTCGGGATCGTGAGCCCGTGCTTTTCGAGTTCAGCGACCATTCTCATGAAGCAGTCGTACTGCTTCATGGTGTATTCGTCATCATCGGTATCGGACATCGCGAAGTGCGAGAACATGCCCTCGATCTCGATGCCCGGGAGCTCGGAGATCGCCAGGATCGCCTCGACGGAGGACTCACCCTCCAGGAATCCCAGACGGTTCATGCCGGTATCGTACTTGATATGGATCCTTGCCGTTCTCTCGAGGATGATCGCCTTCTTGGAGATCGCTTTCGCGTACTCGAGGGAATAAACGGCCTGCTCGATATCGTTCTCGATCAGTTCGTAGATACGTCTCGGATCAGTATGACCGAGGATCAGGATCGGGACATTGATACCGCTCTTTCTAAGTTCGAGCGCCTCGTCGAGCATAGATACCGCGAGCTTGTCCGCGCCGTTATTGAGGAGCACACGTGCTGTCTCGATCGCACCGTGGCCGTAAGCGTCTGCCTTAACGACCGCCATGATCTTCGCCGTTCTCTTTGTCACACGGCGGATCTCACGCATATTCTCCGCGAGGATATCCAGGTTGATCTCCGCCCACGAACGATTCGGAAACTTATCAATCATCTTTCCATTCCTTCTTCCCAACCAAGCATTTTAAATGCTTTTCCGTAATAGCCCGGCAGCATCGTCGGCAGCATTGCGCGCGTCCCATGCTCCGAGGCACAGAGTTTTCCGGCCAGGCTGTGGATCCCGACAGCACAGATGGAAGCATCTTCTTCCGTCATGCCCTGCGCCAGAAGTCCGGTCAGAAGTCCGGCGAGCACATCTCCGGATCCGCCCTTGGCCAGTCCGGAATTGCTCACAGGATTACTATACCACTTCCCGTCCGATGTAAATATGTGAGTTTCGTTACTCTTAAGGACAAGTGTGATGCCTTTTTCTACGGCAAAAGCACTTGTCTTCTCGAAATCGCCTTCCGAGATCTCCGGCGCGAGCCGGGAGAACTCACCGATATGAGGTGTCAGGACAGCAGGCGCAAGCCCCCTGGAAATACGGGCACTTACTTCCTGCATCACCTCATTATGTAAAGCCAGGTACGACAGCGCGCCGGCATCCAGTACCAGATGCGGAGCGAGCTGTGCGGCAATACGGATCATGTATCCGAGTTTTTCCGAATCCGTCGGGATTCCGGGTCCGACCAGGACCGCGTCTTTCCCCCGGATCTGATCCGCGAAGTATTTCTCATAAGAAGCCGCAGGTACGACAGGGATCCTCATCACCGCAGGGGCTGCCACAGCCGCAGCAGGAACCGCCTTCGCCTGTGATTCTTTATACACGAGTCCCAGAGCCTCCGGGCAGTGTATAAGAAGCGGTATAAGCAGTTCTTCCTCTGTGTGGACATATACGAGGCCTGCGCCCGAACGGAGCGCGGAAGATGTTGCCATGCACGCGGCACCGCCCATACCGGGCGTTCCCGCACAGATCAGGACACGGCCGAATGTACCCTTATGCCCGTTTTCCGGACGGGCCGGACTTTTTCCGGAAATCAAATCCTGATCGATCAAATACGGTGTCTGCACGATCCTTACCTCCCGCTTTATGCTTCCTTAAAGCTTCGGTACCTCGCTGATAGTGGAAATATCGAAAGGCGTTTCTTGGTATACATAGTAGTTCAGCCAGTTCATGAACAGCAGTGTCGAGCTGGATCTCCACTTCATATGCGGTTCCTTGGACGGATCGTCGTTCGGGAAATAGTTCTTCGGAACTTCGATCGGAAGGCCCTTATTGAGGTCACGGAAATACTCGTCTCTCAGAGTATTTACGTCATACTCGGAGTGACCCGTGATAAAGATCTGTCTTCCTGAAAGATCAGATACGGCGTATACTCCGCTCTCTTCCGATTCGGACAGGATGCGGAGGTTCGGATGACGCTCGATGTCCGCTTTTCTCACTTCCGTATGACGGGAGTGCGGAACATAGAAATAGTCGTCAAATCCGCGGAACAGCTTGACCGGCTTAGTGTAGGTCATACTGTGCTCGAAGACACCGAACATCTTCTTGTCGAGATTGTACTTCGGGATACCGTAGTGGTGGTAAAGGCCCGCCTGCGCGCCCCAGCAGATGTGAAGCGTAGAGTAGACATGGGTCTTGCTCCAGTCCATGATCTCGCACAGTTCTTTCCAGTAGGCGACCTCTTCGAACTCCATCAGTTCGACCGGAGCGCCCGTGATGATCATGCCGTCGTAGAAACGGTCCTTGACGTCCTCGAAGGTCTCGTAGAACTTGACGAGGTGCTCGGTCGCCGTGTGCTTCGGATGATAGGATGCCGTATAAAGAAGGTCGATATTGACCTGCAGAGGCGAGTTACTGAGCGCACGCAGAAGCTGCGTCTCCGTCGCGATCTTATTCGGCATGAGATTCAGTATCAGAAGATGAAGAGGACGGATGTCCTGCGTATACGCGCGGTCTTCGGTCATGACGAAGATGCGCTCTTTCTCAAGGATCCCTGTTGCAGGGAGATTATTCGGAATACGTATCGGCATTTCTATTGTCCCCCTTTCACAGACACAGGAATTCGTTCAGGATCGATGTCCTCGGAACGAATGTCTCTTTCGCCTGGGGGATCATGTCGAGCCAGGTAATCAGCATTCTCGCCTTGGCGACCGCCTTCTCGATGTTGGCGAAATCTTTCTTTACGTTACTTCTCTCCATGAAGACAGACGGTGCCAGAAGCCCCTGGTCATAAGCATCCAGAGCTTCACTGATATCTCTCTTGGCCAGAGCCGCGATCACGAGCGGTTCATACGCGAGGAAAGAATTGACGTGGTAATCTGCTTTCGTCAGATAATCGCGGTAGTAATCCTGTTCGGAATTCTGGATCATCGGCCAGTAATCGATCGTCGTCAGGGCATGCGCGCCACGGTGGCGGACGTCGCGTACGATCCTTCGGAGCATACGGAGATCATCGCTGTCCAGCAGACGGCGGTCAGACATAACAGATGCGTAAGGCATAATGAATACGCCCAGGTATCTTTCTTTTTCAAAAGCACCCGTGGTCTCATCGCAGAGTCCGTGGAGTCCTTCCACGACTACGACACCGTCCTTGCCGATCGAAAGCGCCGGCTTATCGGTCTCTACGCGGGTCCTTGTCATAAAATCGAATGTCGGGGTAACTACTTCATCTCCGCTGACGAGTCTCGCGAGATCCATACTCGCCAGACGCATATCGAGCGTTCCGACGCTCTCGTAGTCCGGGCGTCCTTCGTCATCGTAGTTCAGTGCTTCGAGATTATAGTAATCGTCAAGAGAGAGACGGATGGATTTCTTGCCTCTTCTCTCCAGTTCGCTGACCAGTCGGTCCGTGAAAGTAGTCTTACCGGACGATGTCGGTCCGGAAACAAACACTACCTGAATCTTGGGATCATTACAGACAGCCTCAGCAACTTCTATTGTCTGACGAACGAAGCGCGCTTCCGCCTTCTTAATAAACTCCGGAAGTCCGAAGACTCCCAGCATATCTTCCAGGTCATCGATCGAAACCCGGATCTTATCAGATAAATTCGCCATAATATGTTCTCCAGTCTTACTTGTCAGTATAATCCGACAGTACGAGCATACTTACGACCTTGTCATACCAGTACTGCAGGAAACGTGCGACACAGAACACGATACCGGGGATCAGTACAGCGGCCAGAACGATAAGGAGAACGACGACGACGACATACACGCCGCCGGAAATAACTCCGAGAACGGTAGCAAAAGTACCTGCTGTATCCACGTACTTCTCTGTAAAGTGCTCAAGTGTCCTATTGAGATACGAAATAAAGAACTCTTTCAGATCTCCGAAAGAGACTGTCAGCTTGGGACGTGCCCATGCCGTGATAAGAAATGTAAGCGCACCGATCTTAAGAAGCTGTGCGCCGAGAATCGGTATCTTGCCCCACAAGGGCATTCGGTAATAGGAGAAACAAAGTGCCGGGCAGAAAAAGAAGAGCACGATGAAGATGATCACCTTCTGCAGGAAAGCACCGGTGATGAGACCGTTCATACCGCCGGTCATGTAGTTATAGATAACGAGAAGGTCTACGAAGACACCATAAAGCAGGAACAAAGACAGATGTCGACGATTCTCGAAATCTGTATCGCTCCATAAACGTCCAAGCAAAAGACCTTCTAAATAATCCACTCTCTTTTTCCCCTTCGAAAAAACAGTTCTGAATCATTGTACCAAAAAAAAGGGGCTTTCGCCACCTGATACTGTTAGATACTGTAGAGTTTGAAGAAATGCTCAGCGCAGGCGGAAGGAAGTCTTCGCGACTTCTTCGATCAGACGGCGGTACGTCGCCCACTGCTTCGGGAAATTGCTGACACCGTAGGCTTTCAGCACGTCTCCGTCGGAGAAATGGATCACGACGGACCAGTCCTGCGGGAAAGAACCCGTCATAGAGCCCATCAGGTGACCGATGCCCTTGGCATAATCGGATGCCCATGAGAGGAGCTCTGTCTCGGGAAGATTCTTGTAAATATGCTCGACCATCTGTGCGGAGAGCGCACGGACGAAGTCATTGTTCCACATGTGGGTATCGGTCCAGGCGATACGGCCGGCGGTCAGATCGATGGACGCCTTCAGGCTGCCTCTCCGGTAACCGGACAGTTCTGTCTCGATGAAGACAATGTCATTATAATCATGCTTCTTCTCACTCATCGATAACGCCTCATTCATCCATATCACATCATGTGCCGTCGTCTTGCTCATGAGATCTTCACCCCGAAGATCGACTGTCCTCGTGTACCTACGACCATGATGCCATCGACCACGATCGGTGAAGATTCTACGTTATGTTTCAGGTCCGGATTATCCGAACGTGTCATGCGGATGTAGGAAAGACGCTGTCCGTTCGTTGCGTCTACGAGATGTACCTGGCCGTAGCTGTCGCAGATAAGGACATATGCGTTTCCGTTATCATCATAGATATCTACCGGAGAACTCCAGGTGTACATCTTCATCTCGTATTTCCATACGACGTCACCGGTCTGCTTGTCATAAGCAACGAGCAGGTTACCGCTGTACTGGCCCTTCGTCATGCAGTAGGAGAAGATGACCAGGTTGGAGATCGATCCTTTACCGACGATCGGTGTACCCAGCATACCGCCGTTAACGTCGTCACCGGAGTTTGCGCCGTTATGTGTGTGACAGTCCTGAGATGTCTGCCATACGACATCACCTGTCATGGCATCGAACTTATATGTATAAGACGCGCCCTGATAATCAAGCTCATTTCTCTGCCAGTCGACCTCAGTACCGGTGTAGAGATATACGTGACCGTTATCTTCTTCAAGGACCGGAGTTACGTCGGAGTCATCGTCAAGTTTTCTGGACCATACCAGGCTCATGGAGTTCAGATCGATGCAGATCAGGTTACCTGCGTTATCCGTGCACCAGCCGTAGTGATCGTAGATCGCCATGGAGCTCTCGATACCGAGCTGCTTGCCCTCGACACCCTCGAAGATGTACTTGTAAGCGATCGTCTGCGGATTCATGGTAAGGATACCTGTATCCGGATTGAACTGCGTATTCAGTTTTACGGTATAGATCATACCGTTCTCACTCGGGTAGATAAGAGTATCCGCTTCCGCGTTGATGATCGGAGAGGAGTCACATGCGCCCCATGTACTTCTGTAAGCACGGGAGTCCAGACCTGCCTGGTAGTGGATCTCTTCGAAATTCATCAGGTTGAAGATACGGTAGCCGATACGGCCCTTCTCACCATTGTCATCGCCCTGTCCGACATAGAGGATCGGATAGCCTCTCGGATCGACCGCAGGTGTACCCTTGATCGTGAATCCGACTTTCAGCGGATCTCTGGTCTTCTGACCATCTTCCAGGTCAAAGAAGTAGATATATCCATCGCCTGCCGCGATGATGATCTCAGTAAGATTCTGCTTCGCCTTCTTCTCCGGATAGAGATTCATCAGCTGCTGAACGTTATAGCTCCACTTTACAGCCAGAGGCTGACCTGTCCAGAGAGTACCGAACCAGGAGAAAGACCAGGAAGACGAATTGAGCGCTCCGATCTTATCGTATTCCCAGATCTGCTCGAGGTGCTGTTCCTTGGCAGGATCGAGGGAGAATGTTCCCCATGTCGCACAGTTTCTGAAATTGTTGCCACGGAAAGTAAGGATACCGCCGACCTGCTGATAATAGAGCGGGTCACCGAAATGGATCTCATCCTCACGGTGATAGTCGGTCAGTTTCTCATTTTCCCTATAAACAACTTCAGTGGTGCCGCGGCCGGAAGGAGAATACTGGTCCTTCGGTGTGCCGATCTGGACATCCATCTGAGCCTTTGCAGGATATAAGTGCTGGTTCTGGTAATCTTCGATCGTCGGCGCCGGTGTAGGTGTCGGTGTTACGACAATAATACCGGTGGGATCAACTGTCTGTCCCTGATCGTCGGTTGTGATCGCATTCGCGGAAGAAGAAGCGGATGTCGGATCCTTGAGATCCTTCTTTCCCTTCTTAAGAGTGACCACGGCAAGTACGATCGTCGTGATGACTAAGACCACGGTAACAAAGAACAGGATATAAAGACCGTTGTTGTTCACACGACGCGGTCTGTAAAACTGATTCTCATATCGTACGTTTTCAGGTCTTCCCATAAATAGTTATCCCCTCATTCGATGATACACTCGTTCATATTTCCATATAGTATCACAAAGATTCCCTTTTCGATACTAATAACATGCACAAAAAAGCACCCCAGCATAGGAGGATGGTGCTTTTTTCGTGGAAACCTCAAAAAAATCAGAGTGTTTTTCTTACATTTTAACCTCTCTCTTTAACGATCGTCGAACAGCGGTTCTGAATGATGGAGACCACGTCCGTAAGGCTCTTCTGTCCGGTAAAGTATCCGGGAGCTTCTTCACTTACGATCAGCATGGCTGTAGGATCCGAAAGCGCTCTGCCACGGACGTTTGCGAGCATCTTCTTATACTCTTCTCCCATCTCTTCCGTCAGAGGCTCACCATTTTCACTATAGGAACTTTCTCCGAAGATCAGGCGGTACAGCCGGTCTGTTTCCACTCTTTTACGGATCGTTGCATCCAGAGATGCGCGGTTCACGGGGATGCTTGTATTATCACGGGAGAGGGCTTCCTGGGTTTTTTCTCCGAGAAGCGACCGGATGAAATCCCAGGCTTCCTCTTTGTGTTCACTTGTCCGTGCGATGCCTGCCGTAAAACCGCCCGAAGCGCTCATGCCTTTCTTCTGCGGGCTCGGATAGCCGGCGAAAGAAACCTTCTTTCCATTCATACGCGCATATTCCCAGTATGAACCGAGATCGACGATACTGGCCGGGATCACTGCGAGCGATCCGCTGTTAAACTGGTTCACCGGATTTGAGGCGGATTCCGGGTCATCTCCCTTCGTTTTATAGATATCTTCTATATCCCGTCCGGAACCGTATTTCTTCACCAGTTCCAGCACCTTCGCAAAGCCGGGATCATCCGAATAGTGCACAGTCTTGCTACTGTAATCGATCAGGTCACGCTGCGGACTGATCATCTGTTCCAGAAGCGTGATCCAGTCCGTCTCCTCGATCATGGTGACATCCTTCGGAAGAGAGGAAGCCGCCTGATCGAACTCGTTTAGATCCCAGGATGTTCTCTCACCTACGACATCACTGTTGGTAACAAAGCCCTCGACCCAGTATGTCAGCGGGATCTGGAAAAGCTTCCCGTCCGTCTCATGCGCACGGAAGATATTGTCATAGTACTCATCGCGGTGAAGAGGAGATGCTCCGTCGATAAACTGGTTGAGATCCACAAGGACCTCTTCTCTCTCGAATTGGGCATATTCGCCGAAGTTGACGATGATATCCGGACCGTCTCCGTTGAGAAGATCGAGATATACCGCGTCAGTAACTTCCGAGACCAGCTGGCTCCATGAATTGGAAGCCATGTACTCGTCGGAATAATCCCGCACGACAATGTGTGCTTTGCTGTTAGGATCCAGGTTATACTCCACCACGTGATCGAGGAAGGAATTCGGAATATCACGGTTGCAGACGACTTCGATGATCGGCTGCCCTGCGTGCGGATTCTTCTCCTGTCTTGTCAGATGGATCACGGAGATGCAGTTATCCATATAGGAATTGGAGGATTCGCCGCCATCGTATTTCCGAAGCAAGTAGATCTCATCGTTCGAAATGATCCTTACGTTATCGGCGCTGATACCTGTGTGGTTTACATCCGTATCTTTCCAGGTCAGGATGGGATCGCGCTTCTCTGATGCCAGCGGATCGAACTCGAAGATCCCTTCGCTGCCTGCATAGACCGGCTTGTCGCCGTTCCGCCCTGTGAAGTACAGAGAAAGAGTATCCGGATATCTGATCCTCTCCGGCTTGACCTTTCCGGTATCCTGGTCGACCTCGCGGAGGATATATCCCGTGATCACAAAGTTCTCATCATACTCCGATCCCCATATATAACACTTCCCGTTAAAGAGGAACGCGCCTCCCACATCACAATCCGCGGGCTCGTCTCCCAGACTCTTCCCCTCTTTATCGATGACCGTCACGTCATTCCCGCCGACGCCCAGAAGATTCCCGTTCGGGAGGATCAGCATGTCGTAGGTATGTAGTGAATCGGTTTTAAGCTCCACACCATTGATAAGCTGACCGTCATCAGAAACTTCATACAGAGTTGTAGCGCTCCAGATCGAATTCGGGTCGAGCGTCGTCTCATGCACGATCAGAAGAAGCCTTCCGTCCAGAGATTCGAGCATCCCATAGATCATTCTTTCTCTCGAAGCAGGGATCTCGCATATCAGATGCCCGTCGAGTCCGTACACCATGACACCTTCCGCCATGCATTCATCTTCGATCTTCTGTGCTTCGCTTAGTTCCTCTTCGGTCAGGGAATAAAAGTCATCCCTATATCTGTCCATAAGCTCCTGCTTTTCTTTCGGCGCCGTGTACTGGACGTGATAAAAGAACGCCGCCCGATCCTTAAGAATAATGGTCTGATCGATCTGTCTGTATACCACTTCTTCCCCTTCACGGGCAGGCACAGGAAGCTCCACGGTCTCCGCCAGGAAATACGGATCCGAAGCCTTGATCTCTTTCGCTTTTTTCTCTTTCTTCTTGGAACATCCGCCGGATAGCAGGAATGATGCGCAGAGCACACCTGCTGCCGCGCGATAGAAACATCTTTTCATATTTGCTCCCCAAAACCAATAAAACAGTTTGCCTCTGTTACCACGATTATATTCTTACGGCTTTCAGGACACATTACACAAACGTCACTTAAAGCGCTGATCCGAAGCATTTTTCGTCATTTTGACGGACGTTCTTTCGTTTACAAAAGCACTCGCCCTGTAATATGATTTCAACGGCTTTCCAATTAGCTAATCTATTACATGGAGACAAACCGATGATCTGGATCCTTCTGACCCTGCTCTACGGTCTTCTTAAAGGCGGCCGCGAGATCAGCAAGAAAAAAGCAATGGACAGAAACTCCGTTATGGAAGTTCTGGTCATCTATACCCTCATCGGCTTTCTGATCGTTGTGCCGCGCGCCCCGCACGCGATGGGCCTTGCGCCGCACCAGTACGGACTGATCATGATTAAGTCCTTCTCCATTTTCCTGGCCTGGATGATGGGATTCCATGCTCTCAAGCATCTTCCCGTCAGCCTCTACGGAGTCCTCGATCTTTCACGTGTACTTCTCGGCACGCTCCTGGGCGTGATCGTCCTCCACGAAGTCCTCATGTGGAATCAGATCCTCGGACTCTCGCTCGTGGCCTTCGGACTTCTCGCGCTCCGCTTCAATCTCTTCGACCGGATCAGGGAGAAGCAGGCACGTAAAAATACAGAGGAATCATCTTCCGGGAAAGAAAATGCTGCTGAGGATAAGGAAGGATCTTCCGAAGATGCGTCCGGCGACGCACCGGAAGGCAAACGCACGAAATTCGTCCTTCTGGCTTTCGGATCCTGTATCCTGAACTCCATTTCCGGTCTTCTCGACAAGATCCTCATGAAGGACATCACCAGCTCCCAGATGCAGTTCTGGTACATGTTCTTCCTGATCTTTTTCTACTTCATCTATGTGCTGGTCTCCAGAACGAAGATCCGCAAAGAAGCCTTTAAGAACGGCTGGATCTGGCTGATGGCGATCATGTTCGTCATCGGTGATGCATCGCTCTTCATCGCCAACGCGAATCCCGACAGCTCGATCACGGTCATGACCGTCGTCAAGCAGAGCGCCTGCTTCGTCACGATCTTAGGCGGCAAATTCGTTTTCCATGAAAAGGGTATCGCTTATCGTCTTTTCTGCGCGACCATCATCCTGATCGGTATCCTCATGAGCGTGCTCTACGCCGCCTGAGTTACTCCAGCGCAGCTTCCGCGGCGGCAAAGCCCGCGGCTCTTCCGCTCTCCCACGCGTACTGCAGGTTATATCCTCCGGAGATCCCGTCGATATCCATCACTTCACCCGCGAAGAACAGTCCTTCCGCGATCTTTGACCGCATCGTTTTCGGGTCGATCTCTTTTACGGGAACACCGCCCCGGGTGACATACGCGATGTCCATCGGTGTGCATTTTCCTACGTCAAAAGCACTCGCCTTCAGCTTCCGGACGATCGTTTTTCTCGTCTCTTTCGTTACTTCATTGGCGCGGATATCCATGGTCTTCCCATCGAGCACCAGAATGGCCGCTTTCTCCTGAAGATGGAACGTCTCGCAGAGAAGGCGCTTCATGTAACGGTTCGGATTCTCACTCATCGCAGACAGGAGCTGCTGTTCCACTTCCTCCTCACGGATATCCGGGAGCATATCGATCACAAACTGAACGGATCCCTCCGCGTACTTTCCTTTAGATGGCGGGAGCTCACGCGACAGCGTCATCGCCGCGGGGCCGCTGACTCCCTGATGTGTGAATAGAAGATCGCCGCGCGCGGTCTTCTTCTTTTTCCCGTCGATCAGAAGAGCGGATCCGACATCAGGGAGTGTAATACCGGCGAGCGTAAACTCCGCGCCGCAGTCTTCACAGCGGCTGTCCATCGTTGCATCGTAAAATGCAGAGAGCAGGATCGGCGCCAGTGCCGGCGCGAGCTCAGTCACCGTATGCCCGACTGACCCGGCGAGGCTGTATCCGTCGCCCTCGGATCCTGTATGCGGGAAGCTCTTTCCACCGGTCGCGAGGATCACGGCACGGCTCTCGAACGTTTCCTCCCCGGTCTTCACGGACCAGGCAGAATCATTCTTATCTATAGATGTAACCGGAGAATCGGTAAGGAGCACTACACCCCTCTCCACGAGTGCTTTTTCCAAAGCATCACAGACAGCGGCAGCCTTCTGCGCGTCGGGAAAGATACGTCCGTCATCTTCCTCATGTGTGGGAATACCGAGAGAAAGGAAATACTCCCTGACCTCTTCCGGCGGAAAAGCATAGAGCGAAGACGTGATAAACCTGCTGTTCTCGTGGTAGGTCTCTCTGAAGTTATCCGGGATACGGATGTTCGTGATGTTGCATCGACCGTGTCCGGTCAGGAGAAGTTTCTTGCCGGGGCGCTCCTTCTTCTCGAGAAGCAGCACCGAAGCACCTTTTTCCGACGCGGAAAGGGAGGCCATCATGCCCGAGGGGCCGGCGCCGATCACGATCACGTCAAAGTGCTTTTGCAGACGTGTCATAGGAGATGCCTCAGATACGGTAGATCGCGGTTCCGTCGTCAAAACGGATCATCTCGGTCAGATTCTCTTCGAAGAACTCCGGATAGTAGTAATCCGCTGTTTCTGTGTTGCCGTAGTAGTCGTCCGTCAGGATAATGTAGCGGATGCCCATCTCATTGCAGTAGCGGCGGAACTCGTCGATGTTGCCGTTGCAGCCGCACAGCAGCCACTGGTAGTTGATCTGACGTGTTTCGGTGTCATGGCCTGCCGACCATGCGAAGTACGGCCATCCGTAGTAGACACGGCGTCCGCTCAGGAAGAAATCATTGACTGACCACATCGGAGTCAGGAAGATATCGTCCTCACCTGTATTCTTGTCGAGCCAGTCAACGATCTGAGCATCCGGATGGAGCTCGACGTAACCGCCGTCGTGAGTGTTGAGGTTATAGTAGATGCACCACTCGCTGATACCTGTCGCAGTAAGACCGAAGGTCAGGCACAGGCAGACAGCGGCGGAAGCGATCTGGATCGGGATGAAGGCCTTCTTCGTAAGACCCTTCTCAGGAGCTTCTTCGTCCTCGGACTCAGACACTTCTTCTCCCTTTCTAAGCTTCAGCGGCAGAGCGAGAAGGTTCGCGAGGAAACCGGCGATCAGGATGTCAAAGAGGATGAAGCTCACCTGGATGAACTTATGGTTCGCGAGTACCTCGAGAGATACCTGGCAGAAGAACGCGAATACCATCGGGATCGCAAACGCCAGAAGGAGTACCGGACGGTACGGGTTCTTCTTCTTTACGAGCTCATAGACCAGCAGCCCGATGAAGAGCGCTGCTGTCAGGATCACTGTCAGGAATCCCATCTTAAAGAGATAATCGGCGATCGTGCCCAGCGAGCTGAACACCGTGCCGATACCGGCTTTCTCTTTACCCGCCAGTTCGGGAATAACGAAACCGAAGTTGTACTTGAAGCTTGCGACATTGGAAGCGCCGCCGGCGAAGAACCAGGCCTGTACCGAAGCGGAGATCACGGAAACTGCGGCGACTACTGCGTAGCCGAGACGGAACTCCGAGAAGATCGCCATGCCGAAGAGAACGAGCAGCGCGCAGATCAGGCAGGAGCCGTGGAAGAACGGCATCGCGACCGCGATCAGGGAAGCGAGGATCACAGAGCCCCACGGATGGAGCGGATCCTGTTTTCTGGCGACCCATGCCTCACGGGAAGCGAAGAATCTCTTCGCCTTCGCTCCGGCACCCTTCATGCGGGAAAGATGCAGGAACATTCTTCTGAAGTGCGGCAGGAACAGGAAGATGAATACGAGTACGAGGCCGACGCCCATCGCCAGATGGCGCTGGTTCGCGTAGACGTTGATCGCCCAGATGCCCCATTCATCACGGATTGTATATCCATACCACGAAGACTGTTTCGTGATCGATTCGATCACGGAACTAAACGTAGCGCCCGGTACCTTCTTCAGTTCAGAGAACTGGTTGAATACGTTCCACGCGCTTCGGAAAAGCACCAGTAACGGCGCGAAGAAGAACGCTCCTCTTCTCGCGGAAAGGAGAACTGCCAGCGTGCCGAGAAGTGTCAGCGCGGAGCCCATGCACAGGATCGACGGCAGGTTGATCGCCCAGACCAGCGGGAGGCCGAGTGCCTCGAGGTTACCGGTCAGGAAGTAGAACATGAAGTGATACTGGATATTGTCTCCGGCAAAGTGCGGATACTGTGTCGGGAAGTTCGAACCGTTGCCGAATCCGGAAGTGATCGCCACGTGCGGAGAGAAATCACTGAATATCGAGAAGCCCAGACGGACATCGTTTCCGTGGGTATAGCAGGTATAGAAATAAACGAATCCGACCGCACTCAGCACCAGGAGGATCGATGTCAGGTAGAACACGATCGAGCCGGGATGACGGTTGAATCCGGGAAGTTTCTTGAATCCCGGCTTCTGGGATTCCCTGTAGTTTCTAAGGAAGCATCTCTGCCAGAACAGGCAGGCCAGATATGCGAAGATACACATGCTCACGATATTCGCCGGAAGGAGATTTGCGGTGTCCGCCGGGATATACGGATACATGATATACGCGAGGAAATAGGTGACCCAGGAGGTCAGGAGCAGTCCGATCAGGGTACCTGCCGGAAGGAGGAACAGCATCGTCGGGACTCTCTCGATCGTATTCGTGTCCGAGGCGATACCGACGTACAGACGACGGATATCCGGGATCAGAAAACGGATCAGCTGAGTACCAAAGAAAATGGCTATGATCAGATATAGAATTGCCAGCATTGCGTGACCTCCACCTACTTATACCTCACTATCATACCATTCCTACGATTCTTCGTCACGAAAAATCCTACTCTTTCGTTACATTTCGAGATTTGTTCCTTGCCATATAATGAAAAAGTGTATAATCATGGCGTGTGCTTTTCCCACTGAAACACATTTGAAATTGACGCACACGCTTTGAGGGGAGGCCTTTTACTTATGAAAATCACAGTATTAGCCGGCGGCATCAGCCCGGAAAGAGACGTATCGCTGTGCTCCGCCAGCCTGATTTCAAACGCACTTTTGTCCAAAGGTCACGAGGTGGCTTTTGTGGATGTATATGAAGGAACCGAGGAAACTGACCTGAAAAAATGCTTCCTGAAGCCGGATTCCGGCAAATCATTCTCTTACTCGATCCCGGAAACCGAGCCGGATCTTGACGCACTCATCGCGTCCCACGGCGGCAGAAAAGAACTAATCGGACCCGGTGTCCTCGACCTGTGCAAGATGGCAGATGCCGTATTCATCGGATGCCACGGCGGCATGGGTGAGAACGGACGTCTTCAGGCTGTCCTCGACTGCTATGACATCCCGTACACAGGTTCCGGCTATCTTGGCTGCGCGATGGCGATGGACAAGCACCTTAGTAAGACACTGCTCCTGCAGTTCAATATCCCGACCGCTGACTGGGTCATCTTCGATCCCGAGAAGCATTCGATCGACATGATCAAAAAGGACATCGGTTTCCCGTGTGTCGTTAAGCCGATCGGCTGCGGCAGCTCCTGCGGCGTTTCCATCGTTCACGACGAGTCCGAGTGGGGCCCGGCCATCACCTACTCCACCAAGTATGAGAAGACTTGCCTGATCGAGAAGATGATCCACGGCCGTGAGTTCTCTATCGGTGTTCTCGATGGAAAAGCACTTCCGATCATCGAGATCCGTCCGAAGCAGGGTTTCTATGATTACAAGAACAAGTACCAGGCAAATGCGACCGAAGAGATCTGCCCGGCGCCGCTCACAGACGAGCAGACAGCGGAAGCACAGTCTCTCGCTGTTGCCGTCCACAACACTCTGGGCTTAGGCAACTATTCACGTGTAGACTTTATCCTTTCTGAGGAAGACGGTAAGTTCTACTGCCTCGAGGCCAACAACCTCCCGGGCATGACACCGAACAGCCTGATCCCGCAGGAAGCACGCGCTGCCGGAATCGGCTATGAAGATCTCTGTGAGAAACTGGTCCTCTCGGCCAGCCGCAAGGTCTGATCAATCAGGAAATCACGCCGACTGCGACTTCAGGAAATCATTAAAGTCATCCAGCGGAAGCGGCTTGGCGAAGTAATAACCCTGGAATAGCTTACATCCCATCTCGGAAAGCATTTCGAGCTGGGATTTTGTTTCTACACCTTCCGTGAGTGAGAACATACCCAGATCCTCCGACAGATTGATGATGTTCTGCAGGATCGTTTTCGCCTTCATATCGTCCGAATTGGATGTCAGGAAACGCATGTCGATCTTCAGCACGTCGACCGGCATATCCTTGAGAAGATTCAGTGAGGAGTAACCGGAACCGAAGTCGTCCATCTCAACGATAAAACCATCCTTACGGAGATCATCGAGGACCTTCATACGGTTATCTACATCTGTCATCATGACCGTCTCTGTGATCTCGATACGGAGTTTACCGTGGTCGATGCCATACTCTTTTGCGAGTGCTTTTATCTCGGAAGCGACATCCATGAAATAGAAATCCTTCGGAGAAATATTCACGGAGATAAAGAGGTCAAGTCCCTGCTTTGCCCAGTCAGAAAGGATCTCACAGGCACAGCGCCACATGTGGCGGTCGATCTCGATGATCATGCCGTTTTTCTCGAATACCGGGATAAACTCCGCGGGCGACAGGAAGCCGTCCTGCGGATGGATCCATCTGGCCAGCGCCTCCGCGCCGACGATCCGGCCTCTCGTATCCACGATCGGCTGAAGATACGGAAGCACGTTCCTCTGCTTCAGCGCGTCCTTGAGCTGACCGGAGATATGCTGCGCCCAGAGTACGTCCTTGCGGATCTTTTCATCATAGATCGCGATATGGGTCGCATACTCGTCGTCGATCGTACTCATAGCCAGCAGCGCACGGTCGAACATGAAGGAAACTTCCATATTCCTTTCGACGACTTCATAGACACCAACATGGATCACGATATGGTGATCATGAGGGCCTTCGCCCATGGAGAAATTCATCAGCGCGTCTTCCAGCTGCTGTATGACAAACGCTTCTTTCGGAACAAGTACGCCGAATGTATCGCCGCCGAGTCTTCCGAACACTCCGTCCGCCGGCACATGGTCGCGGAGGAATTTTGCCAGGCTCTTGAGCGCACGGTCACCGAACTCATTTCCGTATACATCATTGATGAGCTTGAAATCCTGGATATCGATATAGTGGATCATGTATTCCGTATCCGGATTCTCATCCAGTTTCTTGCGGATGCTTTCATAGAGGAATTCCTTTGTAAAAAGATCCGTGAGGCTGTCGTGCGTCGCGTTATATCTCTCCTGCTGCAGGAGCCTCTGCTCTCTTGTAGTATCGCGGATCGTTAGAAAAGAACCCGTTACACGGCCTTTCTCATCTCTGGCAGTTCTTTTCGACTGGTAGTAATACTTCGCGTCCGCACCACGTCCGACTACCTGATTGCAGGACCATTCCTGCTCGTCAAAATCCTGCTT
>DBYF01000100.1:28718-36990 GCA_002310155.1 Mageeibacillus sp. UBA1193
CCGAAGATTCCGTATCCGGCCATCGACTTCTCTACCGGAGTTCTTGAGAAGATGTAGTAGCTCTGCCATGCGCCGGTCACAAGAAGTGTGACCAGGATGATAGCATAGCGCTCTGTATAAACACGCGAAGAGCGGATCATCTTGATCAGGAAGATAAGCAGTACCGCGAAGAAGATACAGTAAACAACTGCACGGTGATACGTCTGACCTTCATAGGGGATCACGCGGTAGTAGTTCCGGTTGTCCACAAGGATCGGCTCCGTATCAAAGGCGTGTCCGAAGAACGGATTCAGCGCGTACTGGACTACATCCGCCGTGATCACGGCATATACCAGGTACTTCATTTTATTGCTCGGCCACTTGACCGCGCAGTACTGGAACGTAAAGAACAGAAGCGCCACGATAAACGAATCCATTCCGATGAAGTAGATATAGCATCCGATCATCGCCGGGATCTTCGCTGTCGAGAGAATGATAATGAGATTGCCGATCATCGGCGGGATAAGCATCGTAAGCAGCATAACAACAGCGACCTTGATCTTCTTGTAAGATCTTCGGGCCACACTGGCGCACGCCGTTAAGGCAAGTATCAATAGTATGATAAATGCTGCAAATGAGTACCGCATACTTCCCCCTCAAAAAAGTGTACAGATACCGATTCTGACAAAATCATTTTACATTGCAAAAATGACCATACTATGAATAAACAATAAACCTTGATCAGAGATCGTAGTACATCGCGAACTCCATCGGATGCGGGAGCTTGCTGATCTTAGACGATGCTTTCTTGTTTCTGTCGATGAGCTGCTTGAGAAGTCTCTCCGGGAATACTCCGCCGGCCATCAGATAGTCATGGTCTTCTTCGAGCGCGCGGATCGCTTCGTCAAGAGATGCCGGAAGACCCGTAAGCTTCGCCTTCTCCTCGTCGGACAATGTGTAGAGGTTACAGTCATACGGGCCCCATCCATTCGCGTGCGGGTCGATCCTGTTCTTGATGCCGTCGAGACCGGCCATCAGGATCGCGGCATACGCGTAGTACGGATTACATGTCGCGTCCGGATTTCTCAGCTCAAAACGCTTGGTATCCGGTGTTTTCGCATAGGCAGGAATACGGATGACCGCGGAACGGTTACTCATCGCGTAACCGATCGTGACCGGAGCTTCGTAGCCCGGGATCAGACGCTTATAGGAATTTGTCGAAGGATTCGTGATCGCGCAGATGGATCTTGCATGCTTGAGCAGTCCGCCCATGAAATAGTGGGCCGTCTCACTGAGCTGTGCATATCCGTCCTTATCGTAGAAGACCGGCTGGCCGTCCTTGAAAAGCAGCATGTGCACGTGCATACCGGATCCTGCTTCCTCAGCCAGAGGCTTCGGCATAAATGTCGCGGTGACACCTTGCTGCACAGCTTCGTTCTTAATGACATACTTGGCGGACATCGTATCGTCGGCCAGCTTAAGCATATCACCAAGCTCGACCTCGATCTCCATCTGACCGGAACCGCCGACCTCCGGATGGTGGTACTTTACGCCGATGCCCCAGTCTGCCATTGCCAGACACATTTGCGATCTCAGATCGTTACGGATATCGGTCGGCAGACTGTTGTGATAGCCCGCTCCCGGCAGCACCTGGAAGCCGTTATTACTCATCTCATTTCCTGACGCGTAGTGCGCCTGGGAAGTGTAGATGCTGGTCGACATATTGTAGTAATCCGTTGTGTAACGGACATCGTCGAAGATATAGAATTCATACTCCGGACCGATGATCATCTGATCCGCGACTCCGGTCTCCTTCATATACTCGAGTGCTCGGATCGCGACATTTCTCGGATACTGGTCAAAGGGCTTGTTCTCGGGAAGCGCAATTACCCGGACATCACCGATCATGGACAGAGTCGGAACTTCGCAGTAACGGTCGACGACTGCCGAATCCAGGACCGGAATAAAGACCATGTCACTGTTCTCAACCGGAGCATAGCCATAGTTACTTCCGTCAAAGCCGATACCCTGCTGCATCGTGCTCTCGGTCAGTCTCTCTGCCGGGATCGCCAGATGTCTCCAGCGTCCGTCGATATCGGTGAGCTTGAAGTCGACCATCTTGATTCCCAGTTCCTCGATCATCATCTTAATGTCCTGTAACGTTTTTCCCATGTTCATCCCTCCTACTAACTTTCTACTAACTTATATATTTGCGCCCTTCCCCGGCGCTGATTTACATATAAAAAAGCCCGGCCTGCCTGATGATTTCTCAGGCGCCGAGCAGATTCTGATCAAACGCGAAAAGCGCTTCGTTGATGCTGTACATATCGTAGTTCTTATTCGCGATGAAATACTCTACGATGACATCGGCTTTATTGGAATGAGAGAGAGCAAATCCCGCCTTCTTCAGGAACGCTTCCGTCTCGTTCAGATCCAGTTCCAGCGCGACAGCAAATGCCAGGACCGTCTGTTTGCTGGGACGGTAATTCACATCGGATCTGATCTTCGAGAAAAGCTTCCTGTCGATGTTCGCTTTCTTATAACATTCGGAATCCTTCATGCCGCGGGAATCGATCATACGAAGAAGTGCCTGGGAAAAACTCTCATCGAGATTCGAAAGAGCCTCGGCAAGACCGTTCGGCGCAGCTCCCATCGCGGACGCGCAGTACATCGCTTCCGCCTGCATACGCATTACCGGCGGTGCCGCATCCGGCGTGATGGCATCTGCTGCTTCCTCATCCTCGACGGGTTCTTCCGGAAGAGCGCGTGCGCACTCTTCTACCCTCGCCTTTTTCGTACGGGAGAATAAAGAACGTCGGGGTCTGCTTCCCCCGCCAACGGCGGCTGATCCCACTACATCCCCCAGGATAATACCCGGGCCTTTTCCATCATCATATGTGTTGCGGAGATAACCTGAGATCTCAGAATAAAGACGCACGTCAAAGCGGAAACTGTCACGGTCGAAGATCACGAGGATAACATCCATCTCGTTCTCTTCCAGGAAAGCGCGGATCGTACTGACCGCCACTTCCAGCGCCTGCTCTTTTGGATATCCGTAGACACCTGCGGAGATCATCGGAAAAGCTACCGACTCACAGTTCTTTTCGAGCGCTAAAAGAAGGGAATTCCTGTACGCAGACCGGAGAAGTTCTTCTTCACCGCATCTTCCACCCTGCCAGATCGGGCCGACGGTATGGATAACGTATTTCGCGGGAAGGTCATAACCGAGTGTCATCTTCGCTTCACCTGTTCTGCAGCCGTGAAGCGTCCGGCATTCTTCCAGAAGGCGCGGACCAGCCGCACGATGGATCGCTCCATCGACACCGCCACCGCCGAGAAGCGACGTATTCGCCGCGTTCACGATGGCATCCACATGAAGTTTCGTGATGTCACCTGAAACTATACGAAAAGGCATGACCCCATTGCCCTCCTTCTTCGTCTGTTCTTCTTATTATACATCGTGGAAAGATCTCGGGAAAGCAGACGGATCTCTTTTCGGGGATTGAGGCTTAACCTTCTTTTCCACCGTAGCAGCCACTTCCTGAACCTGCGTCTCATCCGCTGTCCCTTCAGTCTGGTTACCTCTTCTTTTCACAGTTTTCTCGACCGGTTTTAGTCCCCTCGGAGCAAGCGGCAGTGTCGACTTTTTAAATCCGCTCGTATTCGCATATGCATCTCTTGCGGCCTGACTCGTCAGTCTGTCCTTGTGAGTAATATTCGCGCCGGAAGAATAGTATGTCGTGTCCGCATAGGAGTCACCTATATTATTGGATTTATTGAGAATCGATGCCGCGATCCAGAATGCTACACCGAATCCGAGTCCGCAGGCAAATATGAATGCAAAGAATTCTACCATCTTCTTACTCCTGTCTCTTCTTTACGAAGTTAAATGTCTTGGCCGACTGGGTCAGTTCGATCTGCTTGAGTACTTTCTTCATCTTTTTATATCCGGTAGCAAACAGCGTGAATATACCGACCGCGATCCCGACAATGAGCTTTGAGCTGCCGTCATTTCTTGAACTGCCGGAACGTCTTGAAGCACCGGCTGTAAAAATGATGTTAAACAGTGCTTCGAACGCGAAATACGATAAGAACGTCAGCGCCAATCCGATGCCGATCGTCATTGCCCAGAAAAGAGGCTTTCTCCATGGCAGACCGCATACGACCTTGTTGGTCTGTCCGTTGACCAGGATGGTATTGTGCTTTCCCTCGTAAGTAAATGTCACGAACCACACAGGGAACATCGCGTACTGGTAGTTATTCAGTACCGATACCATATGCGATTCCGAAATGAGCTTGGGAGAGGATCCGCTCACATCAGACAGAGCGGCCGCTTCAAAGATCTTCTGCGCGCGCTCGGCAGGTACATGCCAGAGTTCTTCATAATTGATATCCGACGCGTTCGAATAGAATCCGAGGAGATAGTCCTCATCGAACGGCTTCATCGCGTGGAGATTGAACGGTTCGAGACGCGCGGAACTCTCATTCGAGAGAATCGCACACCCATCCACCGGGAACTTCTTCATGTGAAGATTTCCTCTCCTGCCCGAATAGATCGTCGTGCTGGATTTCCCCCGGGATACTGTGCTGGAGATCACGCAGACTTCATCATAGTATGCCTCAACGACCCAGTAGGGAAGATAGATACCGCGCACATCTTCCGGCTGGAAATTCTTAATCTCATCCGGCACGAAGACCGAATTCGCGATCTTACTCTTGATTGCCGAGAGCGCCTGTTCTTTCGTAACAGTGAACGGAATAATATATTCTGGCATCTTCTCTTTCGAGATGCGCGAGAAGACGACGTTCGGATTCCCGCAGAAGACACACTTCGTTGATGCCTCGGATCCGTGGATCACGATCTCGCCGCCACACTCGCTGCAGGTATAGACATAGTTCTCGAGGTATTCCTCAACAGCTTCATCAGTGTCGTCCCCGTACACTTCATCACGTCTTCTGACTTTTTCATCTTCTCTGAACTTCTTCGCTTCGGATTCTACTTCTTCCGCTTTAAAAGTACCGCCACACGTGGTACACAGCATCTTCTGGATGCCCGGATCGTAAATCAATGCATGTCCGCAGTTCTTACAAAGTGTTGCCATTTCCCGTTACCCCCTGTTCCTCTTATACTCTCACGATCTCACGTAGAGCATCGTGTCTTTTTCCTGTTTCCGTTAGTTGCGCTTTCCCGGACGCTCGACCAGAGCATCTCCTCTCGGCGCCGTCGGGAACGTTGCTTTTCTCGGAGGATGATTCTCGATGTATTCGAGCGTTGATTTCTGCGACGGATACATGCGGTCCGAGCAGTCGGTATATGTTATTATCTGCGTATACATAAGCGGATGCGCATGGCTGTCACCGAAACTGTTTCTCTTTTCCAGCATCCTGCCCAGAATATAGCAGACTCCGCCGATTCCGGCGAGCAAGCCGAAAATGAACGTCATAATTGCTACTCCTACCATTTCAATTACCCCTGTCTTCTCTTTACAAAGCGGAACATGTTGCCCGCCTGTGTCAGTTCAAGCTGCTTCTTCACTTTTTTCATCTTATTCAAACCGTATAACAGCCAGCCTGTTCCGAACATCAGGCTAGCGGTCAATATGGTTTGACTCGTGTTGGAGACCACGGATTTCTTGCCGAGTTCTCTGAATCCGAGTGCATAAAGAACCCCAAAAAGAATTCCGACGACTACTGCCGTGATGAGCGTGCCCCAAACGATCATCGTTCTTTTCACTTTCTTCTGGTCGTACGGGATACCGCACACGACCTTACCTGTCTGGCCGTTGACCAGAATGGTATGTGGCTGGCCGTTAAGACAGAAGGTCACGAACCATACCGGAAACATCGCATACAGATAGTTATCCGCGATCGAGGTCTCATGCACCTCGCCGACGATCTTGTTCGACTTCATCTCTTTTTTCACCGTTGTTTCGAAGATCTCTTTTCCTCTTCTTTCTACTGCCAGATACAGATCCTCGTAGGTGATGTCGGAAGAGTTGGAATAGAATCCCAGAAGATAGTCCTCGTCAAAGCGCTTCATGCCATTAAGATCGAACGGTTCCAGTCTCGCGCTGCTCTCATCCGAAAGGATCCGGCAGCCGTCGACCGGGAAGCTGTTGATGTTCATGAATCCCGAACGGCCGACATATCTGTACTTCGTCGTACCGGTGCTCACAGAGATCTGAACCACTGCAGACTCCTCATGCGTCGCACTTACGATCCAGTACGGAAGATAGATTCCGCGGATGTCTTCAACCTTCAGATTTTTCAATTCCATCGGCGGGAACGCCGCCTGATCGATGACCGCGTGGATCGAGCTTAGCGCCTGTGCTCTCGTTACGGAAAACGGGATGATCGCGTCCGGTGTTCTGTCTTTTGCTACACGGGAGAATACTACATTCGGGTTTCCGCAGTAGATGCATGTCGTGGAGGTCTCTGATCCGTGGATCTTGATCTCACCGCCGCACTCGCTGCAGGTGTACACATAGGCTTCGAGATACTCATCGATCACCTCGTCGTCACCGTACACTTCACCACGTGTAAGTACGCGCTCATTCTCTCTGTACTTCTTCGCCTCGGACTCCACATCTTCCGCTTCAAAAGCACTGCCACAGTAGTAGCAGTACATCTTGCGGATCTCCGGTGAATACACCAGCGCATGATTACAGTTTCTGCAAAGTGTTGCCATTTTCCATAGCTCCTTTCGTTATAAGAAAATTATACACTTTTCTTTACATGTATCGAGATGCACCCGTCCGAAATATCAGGAGCTATTTGCAGTGGCTCCTGCAAAAAGCCACCTCCCCTCACTGAGAGGAAACTTCAAAAAGTAATCCCGTACAAACGATATAAAGAGAAACAAAAAACTCCCGGCGGTGAGTTACGCTCTAGAGCGTACATGTCTGAACCGCAGGGAGGTTATTTGTTTCTATTTACAGGATCTATATGAGATTACTTTTTGAAGCGCTCGTCGATGACTCTCTTCATCTTACCCTCAGATCTCGGCAGCGATCTCGGCTCGCAGAGCTTGATCTTCGCGTGGATACCGGTCATGGAAACGATCTCGCCCTCGAGCATTCTCTCTGTCTTTTCGATCTCACGGATGGAGTCAGAGAAGAACGAAGGTGTCATCTCTACCTTAACAGTCATTCTGTCGAGGTTCTGGACACGATCGAGATAGATCATGTAGTGTGGCTCGACCTCACTGTGCGCAAGGAGAACAGCTTCGATCTGGGACGGGAATACGTTAACGCCACGGATGATCATCATGTCATCGGCACGTCCTGTTACCTTCTCGATCTTCGGTGTGGTACGTCCGCACTCACACTTACCATGATACAGACGTGTCAGGTCGTGAGTGTTGTATCGCAGGAGCGGAACACCTTCCTTAGAGATGGAGGAGAATACGAGTTCACCGAGTTCTCCGTCCGGAAGCGGCTCGCCTGTCTCCGGATCAACGATCTCCGGAATGAAGTGGTCTGCTTCGATATGGATCAGGTCGGACTTATCGCAGGAGCATCCTACACCAGGTCCACAGATCTCTGTAAGGCCGTAGATATCGAAAGCACGCAGACCGAGTTTTTCTTCGATCTGGTCTCTCATCTCGAGCGTCCATGCCTCAGCGCCGAAGATACCGCAGCGGAGGTTCAGTTCACTCTTGTCGATACCGGCAGCTTCAAGCTGGTCAGCGATATGAAGAGCATATGTCGGTGTGCACATCAGGACCTGCGGTTTCCATTCACGAAGGATCGTGATCTGTCTTGCGGTGTTACCACCGGAAACAGGAAGAGCAACACATCCCATATCTGCACATGCATAGTGTGGGCCAAGGCCGCCTGTGAACAGGCCGTAACCATAAGCAATGTGAACGAGGTCGCCCTTCTGTACACCGGATCTTGCCATCGCACGGCAGAGAACGGAGTTCCAGAGCTTAACGTCATTAGCGGTATAACCGACGACCTTCATCTTTCCTGTCGTACCGGAAGAAGCATGTACGCGAACGAGTTCCTCACGCGGTACCGCCAGAGTTCCGAACGGATAGTTGTCTCTGAAATCGAATTTGTCTGTGAACGGGAGTTTCGGGAGATCCGCGACGCTCTTGATGTCGCCCGGCTGAACACCCTTTTCCTCCATGCGCTTTCTGTAGTACGGAACGTTCTCCCACATGCGGTTGACGCACTTGATCAGGCGTTCGCTCTGTACCTGCGCGCGCTCGTCATCAGACATGCACTCGGCCTTCGGATCATAGATCCATGAGTTCACTTCTTTTCTCATCTTTACTACCTGCCTTTCG
>DBYF01000100.1:37046-47171 GCA_002310155.1 Mageeibacillus sp. UBA1193
AATTTCGCGGTACCACCCATTTTCGAGTCTTTCTTCTTGAAAAGCACTCGCACTCTCAAGGCCTATCAGCCTCTGCCCCAAGTAACGGCGGGCTTTCCGTATCCACCTACTTACATCGCGTATTGCCATGTGTTCTGCAGATCTGCTCGGGAGTGAACTTCGACTGATCTTCTCTCGTATGCCGGCTCTCAATTCTTCCGCCGGCACGCCCTGTACGTCTTCGGATCGCTACTTTTCTCCGTCAGTGCATTTATACTATTAAGCAGATTATGCGTTCAAAACAAGGCTTTGTCAATATTTTCCCGGCAAGTTCTTTTCAAGCGGAAATTATCCTGAACGAAAAAGGAGATGCCTACCAGACATCTCCTTTCCATTTCAGTTTCTTTTCCCGTTTCAGCCGATATTATGAATCCTTATCAGCCGGCTTGTCTTTTTTATCATGATCCTTTTTGCCATGATCCTTCTCAGCATCTTTCTTCTCGCTGAGTTCTTCAATAGCGTCACGTGCTTTAGCTTCATCCTCATCCCTTGAATGGATCTTCACGCAGAGGATATCTACATCTACTCCGAGGTCATCCGCTATAAAATGGAAGTTCGGAAGATCGATCTCAAAGCTCTTATCCTCAACGTCGATAAAGTCGAATTTCTCCGGGATATCATCCCATTCCCCGGTATAGATCCGCTCGGCAACTTCCTTCGTTCCACTGATAGCGTAGAAGCCGAGGCTGACAAACAGGCATACTACTGAGAGCGCGAAGCTCGTAGCCATGATCACAACACAAACTGCTGTACTCTTTCTCATGAGTTGCCTCCTTTCTCATTCTTGCTCTTGCAGCCGCCGCCGATAAAGCGGAAGTAGCCGATCGTTCCAAGAATGAATCCCTTGATCGCGAAGAACGCGACAAACAGAAATGCGATAGCGGCAAATCCCAGGCTCAGTGCCATGAAGACTGTACCTACGACTCCGGTGCACATGCTCGGTACCCACGAGAACAGTAGTGCGGATAACAGACCCTGTGCGAACGGCAGGCAGATCAGAAGCGCGAGGACTACCAGTGCGAGGATCCACAGCGGAATGAATACGAGGATCGTAAACAGGATGGCAAATGCCGTGCTGTGTTCTTTTCCGTCCGGAACCTGGTGATTCGGATCATGCGACGGATAGCTCGAATAATCCGGAAGCGTGTACTGCTTCTTGCCCTGACGCAGGGATGCTGTATCTGTATAAGCTTCCTTATCCTTAGCTCCGGTGTGTGCATTGGTCACGTCCGGAGATTCCGGCTTCGGCGGATTGTTTACAACTGCCTTCGCATATGGACCGGAAGCAAAGCCTGCGGCTGTCTGCGGGCCTACGCCACGGTCGATGACCATGCCGGTCTTTACCGGGATGATCGGGAACGGTACCGAAGCAGCATTTCCCGCCTGTGCGACATTGAAATCCGGAACTGCATCGCCCAGATAATACTTGGCTACTTCTTCCGGGGAACCCAGCTTCGCTGCGATCTCTTCCTCGGTCTTGCCCTCGGATGCCGCGATGTCGAAGTGAGCATCAAACTCTTTTACGATCTCCTCAACATCATCGGAAGGAAGTCTTTTCAACTGCACGCGAAGCGCAGAGATGTATTCTTTTTTATTCATACGCTTTTCCCTCCTACGATCTTATTTACGCTTGCCGTAAAGGTGTTCCAGTCTTCCAGAAGCTCCGCAAGACGGATCTTTCCCATAGCGGTCAGGCTGTAGTACTTTCTCGGCGGTCCGCTCTGTGACTCCTGAAGATAAGAGGCCACCAGTCCGTCAGATGCGAGTTTTCTCAAAAGCGGATAAACGGTTCCGTCCGAGATCATGATGATCTCCGAAAGCGTGCTGGCCAGTTCGTAGCCGTAACGGTCGCTGTCATTCAGCATCGCCAGGACACAGAGATCAAGCACGCCTTTTTTGAATTGAACATTCATGATTGACTTCCTCCTTTTTTTAATATAGTCCGCAACGGTTGTTGCATGTTATTCAGTATTGTATATTCAACAATACTGATTATAAGTTGGTATTGAACTATATGTCAATACTTTTGCTTTGCGTGATAGCGGGAGTCAACTTCCACCTGACAGAGAAATAGCAAAAAAGAGCGCCGAAGCGCTCTTGGTGATCTTTATGGACCGGACATGTCAGAACAGTTTGGTGAAGCACACCCATCCGGAAGACGGATCGATCATGACCGCTTCTGTTCTCGGCGCTTCGTTATTGATCTCACAGGTCACGATATAGACCTTCGCATTTCTGTGATCGTCGATATCCTTAGGGAAAGCGAATTTCAGGCGCAGCTTGGACACCTTGCTGATATCAAGACCGAGGCTGTTTGCGAGCTCCTCTTTGATATCACCGTCCAGATCCTCTGCCTTCGCCTCTTCCAGCTCCAGCGGGCTGATAAGGGCATCATTACTTATGCTGTCGGTGTAATTATTTATCGTGTCGCTTCCGCAGTAAAACTCTACGTACAGGCTGGCGTTCCTGCCGAACGTATTCGGACAGAATTTCATCTTATAGTCAGATGCATCGTCAGGGAGAGATTTCGGAAAAAGCTGCGTGGAGAAGTGCTTTTCGGACAGATAAAGCATGTTCTTCTCATAAGAATCCATGTTCCGGGATGAGATCCCCCAGGGCATCAGCGTCGCGAGGAGGACAGAGACGACGATGAGTCCGATCGCGGAAGCCAGGATCCATGACCGCGATCGTGCCGGCTTCAGGAAAAGCGACACGGAGGATATCAATACTCCCAGAATACATAACGCCATACAGATGGCGTAGGTCGTCACGTGATACCTCAGGAAAAAGAAAAAGCAAATAATAGCGCCGCTGAGAGCAACCGCTGCCGAAACGATCCGAAATATCCTGCCACGCATAGACATACCAGAAAAACCGTTTTCATCGGTCCTCGCGCCCATTATTTGCCTCCAATTCCCATTAATCAGTTCCAACCCCTTGTATTTTCTATTCTATACAGGGTGCATTTAGATATATACGGAAAAAATAAAGAAAATATGACGATAAACACTAGATGATGAGATTTGAGGAAATCAAAAACCACCTTTGCGGCGGTTTCCTGATCAGTGTTATAGATAGTCGAGAAGCTTTTTCAGGCGGTGATTCATGCCCGACTTCGTAAGGGGCGGATCCATGAGACGCCCGAGTTCTGTCAGCGACAGGCCGGGGTTATCGATGTGTACCCTCGCTACATCAAGAAGTTCCCTCGGGATCCGCGCCGCCTTATCCGACTTCAGAAGTTCTTCGAGCTGCTTCGTTCTTCTCGCGCTGGCCTCCGACTGCTGCCGCACTGTCCAGTTGTCGAGGATGACACTTCGCGCGACCATGCTGTTGACGTCATGCTGCGCCCGGATATTCTGCAGTTCCAGCATCTGATTGACCGCGCCCAGGATAACGAGGAAATCACAGATCTCATCGTGCTTCTTAAAGTAGATAGACCACGTCACATCGAGTACGCGTGTCATCGGGTTAATATTCTCCGCGTGCATCAGGAGGATCAGCATTTTTACAAAAGCATCCGTCCGGCACAGTATCTCGATCCGGTACGTCCGGTTCGGATCGCTCATCGATCCTCTTGCCAGGAATGCCCCTCTCAGCATCGCGCGCCGGAGAGATTCCGATGAGGAGATCTTCTCGGTGATCGTGTCCGGGAGAAGGTAATCCGTGATGAACGATTCGAATTCCGTCGACGGGAAAAGCACTTCAAATACACTTCCGCCTCTTCTTCCGACCTTGTTCGGACCCTCCGCACTCATGCCCGTCCCGCTTTTCGAGCAGTCGAGAAGCAGGCGCTTGGCGACTGCCTCGCTCGTGCACAGGACCTTCACCAGGTCCTTTTCGCGATCACAGTCATACCCGGTACAAAGACAAATGGCCGCCATTTCAGCAGCCCATTCATCCTCGTTCTTATATGAGATCTTACTGATCTGTTCCTTTATATTCTGGGAATACGGATTCCTGGTCATGCCTTCTTATCCTCAACAGGCTGATATCTCGGATCTTTCTCGATATCTCTGTGGTGGATGGAGCAGCGGTATCCCTTCTCCTTCAGTCCCGCGTAGAGACGTTCCGCCATATAAACGGAACGGTGGCGTCCGCCGGTGCAGCCTACGCCAATGGAGAGGCGGGCCTTGCCTTCACGGATATAGTACGGGATCGAGAAGCACAGAAGATCCATCTTCTTCTCGTAGTACTGTTCCGTCTCCGGATGCTTCTCAAGGAAATCGATGATCGCCTGGTCTTTACCGCTCAGCATCTTCAGTTCAGGGATATAGAACGGATTCGGCAGGAAACGTACATCGCAGGAAATATCGCAGTCTCCCGGAAGTCCGTACTTGAATCCGAAAGATTCGATATGAATATCCATCGCGTTCTCATCTTCGACTTCGATGATGTTCAGGATCTCCTCACGAAGCGCGGACAGCGCGATCAGGGATGTGTCGATGATGTGTGTCGCACGTGCGCGGATACCACGCATGAGATTCCTCTCCTTCTCGATCGCCTCGACGAGAGACAGACCCTCTGAGAGCGGGTGCTTACGGCGTGTCTGGCGGTATCGGCTAATCAGGACCTGATCATTGGCTTCGAGGAAGATGATCCGGTACGGGCATCCGAGATTCTTGATCTCAGTCATCGCCTTACCGAATCCCTTGAGGTATTCGTTACTTCTTACGTCAACTACGAAAGCTAGGCGGTCGATCGCGAAACCCTCACCGCCCTGTCCTTTCAGGAACGTTTTTACGATCTCGGGAAGTACCATCGGCGGCAGGTTATCGATACAGAAATAACCCTGATCCTCCAAAATATGTGCTGCCTGGCTTTTTCCGGCACCTGACATACCTGTGAGAATTATTAGATCCATGCCAATTCCTCCTGATCGTTAATTAAATCCGCGGCCGATAAACCGGACTTCGCGCTGGAGTTCCACTCCGTTTTTCTCTTTGATCGTTTTCTGGATATGCGAGACAAGATCATCGATATCCTTTGCCGTCGCATCTCCCGTATTAATGACGAATCCCGCGTGCTTCTCCGACACCTGCGCTCCGCCGATTGAAAAGCCCTTGAGGCCGGCCTGCTCGATCAGGGCGCCTGTATAGTATCCCGTCGGACGCTTGAACATGCTGCCCGCGCTCGGGTACTGCAGCGGTTGGGACTTCGTCCTCTTCTCTGTATATGTGCGGATCTGCGAATTGATCTCCTCCGCATCTCCCCTTTTCAGCTTCAGAACGACCTCGCAGACGATGCCGCCTTCCTTCATGAACCGGCTGGATCTGTACGACAGGTCAAGGTCTTCTCTGTTAAAAGCACTCACCGTCCCGTCTGAAGTGATGAACGTAACTTTCTCGATCACCTCGGACATATCGTGGTCATAGGCACCCGCGTTCATGAACACCGCGCCGCCCAGAGATCCCGGGATACCGGAAGCAAACTCCAGTCCCGTCAGCGAATTCTTCGCCGCGAACGATGAAAGACGGATCAGAAGCGTACCTGCAGTCGCATAGATCAGAACGGAATCCGGATCCTCCGGATCATCCTCCGATCTTATATCGGAGAAATTCTCACCAAGACGGATGACCAGTCCCTCGATCCCCTCATCGGAGATGACGAGATTCGATCCGTTACCCATGAGGAAGAATGGGAGTCCGAGTGCTTTTGCCGTATCGATAAGCGCGACGATCTCATCCGTACTCGACGGCTCCGCGTAGATCTGCGCGGGTCCGCCCACACGGAAAGATGTGTGTGCTTTCATCGCTTCATCTGCACGAAGATCCTTCGCCAGATCCGAAAAGCCTTTTTCAGCCAGTTTCTCGCGGAATACTTCGATCGTACTGTTGTCCGCCATCATGTATGTCCTAATCCCCCGATCTATTTCTTCGTTTCTCAGTCCGCGTTCAGACCGCCCGGGAATACACGTGTGACCAGATCCTTGGCCGCGTTGTAACCCATCTTCTTAACACGGTAGTTGATTGCCGCCGCCTCAACGATGATCGCCAGGTTACGGCCGGGTCCGACAGGGATCGTAATGGACGGGACCTGGATGCCCAGGATCTCAGTCGTTTCATCGGTGATGCCCAGTCTGTCGTATGTCTTCTTCTCATCCCACAGTTCGAGGTTGATAACGAAGTCGATGTTCTCCTGAAGTTTAACGGAAGATACACCGTACAGTTCTTTTACGTCGAGGATACCGATACCGCGGATCTCGATCAGGTGACGGATGACCTCCGGAGCTCTTCCCAGAAGTGTCGTCTCGGAAACTCTTCTGATCTCGACCTGATCGTCTGCGATCAAGCGGTGACCACGCTTAACGATCTCAAGCGCTGTCTCGGATTTACCAACGCCACTCTCACCGAGGATCAGGATACCTTCACCGTTTACCTCAACGAGTACGCCGTGCATCGAGATTCTCGGAGCGAGCTCTACGTTCAAGTACTTAACGAGGGAACTCATGAATTCACTCGTCGCCTGGTGTGTGCGGAGCACCGGAATATCCGCCTTCTTCGCGACCTTAATGAGCTCATCGTGAGCCACATGGTTACGGGTCAGGATCAGGCAGGGGATCTTCTTTTCAAAGAGCGCCTGCAGTCTTTCCTCACGCTGCGCTGAAGTCAGTTTATCGAGGAAGGCATGCTCCATGTTACCGATCAGCTGGATACGGTCAGGACCGAAGTGGTCGTAATAACCTGCCAGCTGCAGGCCCGGACGGGTCACGTCTGCCACGTGGATACGTACCTTCTCAATATCAGAAGGAGCATAAACTTCCTCCAGTTCGAAGGACTTGATGATCTCGGTTAGAAAAACGCTTGAATACGGCATAGCGTGCTCCTCCGTCAGTAATTTGCTATAATTCATTGTATAACAAAACTACGTAAAAAAGTACCTTTTCGGAGGAAAAGAAAATGCATAATCTGATCATCCTAAGAGGCAATTCCGGCAGCGGGAAAACAACTGTAGCAAAAGAACTGCAGAATCTTTTCGGCGGCAATACCATGCTCATCTCGCAGGACATGGTCAGGCGGGAGATACTCAAGGTAAGTGATGGTAAAAGCACCTTGGCTTTGCCACTTCTGAAAGAGTTGCTGCAGTACGGATATGGTCACAGTGAGGTCGTGATCCTCGAAGGGATCATGGTGGCTGACTGGTACCGCCCGCTCTTCGAACTGGCCGTCTCCCTGTACGGAGAAGATGTCTTCGCATACTACTTTGATCTACCGTTCGAAGAGACAGTAAAACGTCACAAGACCAGATCAAAGGCCGGTTCTTTCGGCGAAGAAGCAATGAAAGAATGGTGGGTCGAAAAAGACTACTCCGACGTTCTAAAAGAAACCAGGATCACCGAAGAACTGAGTAAAGAGCAGATCCTCCACATGATCCGGCAAACCATCTCCTCTCAAAACCGACATTGAATCTGCCAAAAGGGGTTTTCTCAGAACTTACTTCATGCTCGATGGTGCGAGTGTGGCCGTCATTTGACACTTTGAGTGAATAAAGATTCAGAATGACTAATGGGAATCTTTCATTGGTCATTTCTCTATAAAATCACACGCAAATGACCAATAAAACTCTTCTCAAAGCACTTTTCCAGCGCTATTGGTCATATTGTTTGACAATAATTGAAAAATGTCAAACGAAATGACCAATACAGCGCTTTTCGAGTGGAATCCGAGATTCTATTGGTCGTTTTTCTTCCCGAAGCCTGCCAAATGACTAACATCAACGACGGATTGGTCATTTCCGTATGAAAAGCACTTGTGATGACCAATAGGTGCCGGCGCTAATCATCAGCGAAGTATGGCTCCTCAAAAATTTAAACGAAAAAGGAGTCATCTCATCGTTTTGAGATGACTCCTTTTCATGTTTCGTTCAATTCGGTTGCAATCACTCGTCGTCGGACAGGAATGCTTTTCTTGCCTCGATAACCTTCGCCTGAACATCGCCCGGAGCCTGCTCGTAGCGAGCGTGCTCGATGGTGTACCAGCCGCGGCCCTGTGTCATGGACTTAAGGTCTGTAGCGTAAGTAGCCATTTCGGATGTCGGAACTTCGCAGTTGATGACGGAACCTGTCTCGTCAGAATCGATACCCATGATGCGGCCACGACGCTTGTTCATGTCGCCCATGATATCACCCTGCTTATCCTCAGGAATGTGAACGGATACTGTGCTGATAGGCTCAAGGAGAACCGGGTTAGCCGCAGCCATACCTGCCTTGAAAGCGAGGTTAGCAGCGATCTTAAACGCCATTTCCGAAGAGTCTACATCGTGGTAAGAACCATCGACGAGAGTAGCCTTGAGGTTAACTACCGGGAATGCACCGAGGATACCCTTCTTAACTGCATCCTGGAGACCCTTTTCAACTGCCGGGAAGAAGTTCTTCGGAACGGCACCGCCGAATACGTTCTCTTCGAATACGAGCTCTTCAGAATCTGTCGGCTCAAACTCGATCCATACGTCACCGTACTGACCGTGACCACCGGACTGTTTCTTATGCTTACCCTGAACCTTGACCTTCTTACGGATCGCTTCACGGTAAGGAACACGAGGCTCTTCGAGATCAGCATCTACGTTGAACTTACTCTTGAGCTTACTCTTCAGAACGGAGATCTCCTGCTCACCGAGACCGGAGATGACCATCTGCTTGGTCTCTGCGTTGTTAACTACTGTAAATACCGGATCCTCATCCTTCAGCTTGTTAAGACCGGACATGATCTTATCTTCTTCACCTCTTGCCTTCGGGACGATACCCATGGAAAGACACGGTGTCGGGAAGTTGATCTTGGTCAGTGTTACGATACGGGACTTATCGCAGAGAGTATCGTTGGTCTGTGTGATAACGAGTTTCGCTACCGCACCGATATCACCGGCAACGACCTTATCTGTCGGGATCTGCTTCTTACCTACCATGTAGAACAGACCGCCGAGGCGCTCTTCCTTCTCTTTAACTGCGTTGTATACAGTAGAGTTGCTCTTAAGAACACCCGCGTATACACGGAACAGGGAGATACGTCCTACGAACGGGTCAGCGATCGTCTTAAATACGAATGCTGCGAGCGGATCGTTCTCATTGCAGACGATAGTGAGCTTCTCACCATCCGGTGTCTCGCCCTCTTGCGGCGGCTTAGTAGAAGCCGGCGGAGTATCCTTGGAAAGGCAGTTCATCAGGAACTCAACGCCCCAGTTCTTATATGCGGATCCGCAGTAGATCGGGTGGAGTACACCATCAGCAAATCCGGCATGAACACCACGACGGAATTCATCCTCTGTGAACGGCTCACCAGCGAAGTACTTCTCCATGAGCTCTTCGTCGCTCTCAGCAACTACTTCGTTGATCTTGTCCTGCAGTTCGATGACACGGTCTTCGAACTCTGCCGGAAGCGGTACTTCTGTCTGAGCGCCTGTCTTCTCATCGAGAGTAAACGCACGCTTATTCATAACGTCTACGATACCGGTCATCTTATCACCGGTCATGATCGGAAGTGACAGCGGAATAACGCCTCTGCCATAGCGGTTCATCATACGGGAAACAACGCCCTCGAAGTCCGCATTCGGTTCGTCCATACGGTTCAGGAAGAAAAGGAACGGAACCTTTCTCTTATTAAGTAAGCGGATCGCCTTCTCAGAACCAACGGATGTACCGCCCTTGGCGCTGATAACTACGATCGCACTGCCTGCTACACGAATACCGGCCATCGTCTCACCGAGAAAATCGAAATCACCGGGGGTGTCGATGAGATTCATCTTCGTGTTCTTCCACTCACATGCCGCTACGGATGTGTTAAGGGAAATCTGGCGCTTGATTTCTTCAGGATCAAAGTCCAGTGCGGTGTTTCCATCTGCGGAACGTCCGAGACGGTCGATCGCTTTACCGCAAAAGAGCATCGCTTCTGCAAGCGCAGTCTTACCAGATCCGCCATGGCCCAGTAACGCAATGTTACGGATCTTGTCTGCCGAATAATTGGTCATGTATTCGTCCTCCTAATTTAAACTCTAATGGGACTATTATAACCGATATCGGTATCAATATCCACAAAAACTTTCATAAACCACGAAAGTTTTTTGTGATACTTAACGGCATTTTTCTTTGCGAATTAT
>DBYF01000027.1:0-251 GCA_002310155.1 Mageeibacillus sp. UBA1193
TCCGGTCCGAGGAAGCCCATCGCCAGGATGACGAGATCTGCGTCGATCGTGTGTCTCGACCAGTCGAGCGGGACCGGAATCATGCGTCCGGACTTCTCATCTTTCTGCCAGTTGACTTCAACGACCTGAAGTTTCTTTACGTTACCCTTGCTGTCGCCGATGAACTTCTCTGTCGACATATAGTACTGACGCGGATCCTCACCGTAAACGGCAGCGACTTCTTCCTGACCGTAATCGACTTTCTTGACGAA
>DBYF01000027.1:328-2866 GCA_002310155.1 Mageeibacillus sp. UBA1193
CAGTCCGTACCGGTATCACCACCGCCGATGATCACGACGTGCTTACCCTTTGCGGAGATCGCCAGATCCGGTGCCGGACCTTCTTTATCGAAATGGTTCTTCGCGAAGAGTGCCTGTGTATTTGTACGCAGATAATCTACCGCGAAATAGATACCCTTCAGTTCTCTTCCTTCGACAACGAGGTTTCTCGGTTTTGTCGCGCCACAGCAGAGTACTACCGCGTCAAAAGAACTCTTGATCTCTTCGATTGTGATATCGTGTCCGACTTCAACACCGCACTTGAACTTGATGCCTTCTTCTTCCATCAGTTTCACACGACGGAGGATGACCTGCTTATCAAGTTTCATGTTCGGGATACCATACATCAGAAGTCCACCCGGACGGTCAGCTCGCTCATATACCGTGACACTGTGTCCCGCGTGATTGAGCTGGTCAGCGCAGGAAAGACCTGACGGGCCGGAGCCGATGACAGCGACTTTCTTTCCCGTTCTCTTCTTCGGCGGATTCGGTTTCATGGTTCCGTTTTTCCAAGCCGTTTCCGAGAGGAACCACTCGTTGTTTCTTACGGATGTGGAAGCAAATCCCGCGCCGCATGTACATGCACCTTCACAGAGTGCCGGACATACACGGCCGGTAAATTCCGGGAAGCCGTTGGTCTTTCTGAGTCTTCTGTACGCGTCTTCGAAATGACCCTTATACAGAAGATCGTTGAACTCAGGAATGAGGTTAGAAAGCGGACATCCTGTCGCGCCTCGTCCCAAGAACATACCTGTCTGACAGAACGGAACCCCGCAGTCCATGCATCGCGCGCCCTGGATTCTGGCCGCCTCTTCGGACTGGTACATCTGATGTACTTCACGGTAATCGCGGACACGTTCTTTTATATCACGGTCCGGGCCGATCGCTCTCTCGTATTCCAGGAATCCGGTATTCTTACCCATTCTTCTTCCCTCCTTTGCGAGATGTCGAAGAAGCCGGTTTCTTAGCTGTGGTTGTCTTCTTCGCGGCAGTTTTCTTCTTTGCGGAAGTCTTCTTAACTTCCGGCTTCGTTTCTTCTACCACCTTGATCGGTGCCTGTTCTTTTCCGGTCGCCAGTTCGAAAGCCATCATCAGGGCTTCGTCACCTTCGTAACCGTCGTTCTTGACCTGGGAGAGCTTCTCGTTGAACTTCGCATAATCATGCGGCAGTACCTTTACGAATCGTCCGATGAGGTCATCGAAGTTTGTCAGGATATGTTCTGCGTATGTGCTCTCTGTCGCACGTACATGTTCACTGATCTGGGATCTGACGAACTCGATCTCTTCCGGATCAGAAAGAGGCAGGAGCTCGACCATTTCCTGGTTGCAGCGCTGGGCGAAATCACCATTCGCGTCGTATACATATGCGATACCACCGGACATACCTGCGGCGAAGTTTCTGCCTGTAGGTCCGAGAACGATCGCGCGTCCACCGGTCATGTATTCGCATCCGTGATCACCGACTCCTTCTACAACTGCTGTCGCACCACTGTTTCTTACGCAGAAACGTTCACCTGCGATACCGCTGATGTATGCATTACCGGATGTCGCACCGTAGAGGGCAACGTTACCGATGATCGTGTTTTCTTCCGAACGGAAGGAAGCTTCTCTGTCTTTTCGAACGACGATCTTACCGCCGGAAAGTCCTTTTCCGACATAGTCGTTCGCGTCACCTTCGAGACGCAGTGTCAGGCCGTGCGGGATAAATGCGCCGAAGCTCTGTCCTGCGGATCCTCTGAAGTGTACATCGATCGAATCTTCGGGCAGACCCTTCTCACCATGCATTCTCGTGATCGCGGAACCCAGCTGGGTACCGGCGGCGCGGTCGGTGTTATGGATCTCGAGGGAAAGGCTGACCTTTCTTCCTTCGTTCAGTGCCGGTTCAGACAACGGGATCAGGACCTTATAGTCGAGAGTGTTCTCCAGCTTGTGATCCTGAGAAACTGTGTGATGTGTGATAACTGTCGAGTCAAGCTGCGGACGGTACAGGATCGAAGAAAGATCGATGCCTGTGGACTTCCAGAACTTGATCGCCTTATTAACACGGAGCATATCGGATCTTCCGACCATTTCATCGATCGTTCTGAAGCCGAGCTGGGCCATGATCTCACGAAGTTCCTCAGCGATGAATCGCATGAAGTTAACAACGTATTCCGGCTTACCTTCGAACTTAGCTCTGAGCTTCGGGTTCTGTGTCGCTACACCGAACGGACATGTGTCGAGGTTACATACACGCATCATGGCGCATCCGAGAGCAACCAGCGGGCCTGTAGCAAAACCGAATTCCTCAGCACCCAGGAGACATGCGATCGCAACATCACGGCCGGTCAGGAGCTTACCGTCTGCTTCTACCGTGATACGGGAACGGAGGTCATTCAGAAGCAGTGTCTGGTGAGCCTCGGCAACACCGAGCTCCCACGGAAGACCTGCGTGACGGATCGACGTTCTCGGAGCGGCACCTGTACCTCCGTCATAACCGGAGATCAGAACAACATCAGCTCTTGCCTTTGCAACACCTGC
>DBYF01000027.1:2908-8811 GCA_002310155.1 Mageeibacillus sp. UBA1193
TTCTTCAGGTCATGGATCAGTTCCGCGAGGTCCTCGATCGAGTAGATATCGTGATGCGGCGGCGGAGAGATAAGACCTACACCCGGAGTAGAGTGACGTGTCTTCGCGATCCACGGATAAACTTTACCGGCCGGGAGCTGTCCGCCTTCACCTGGCTTTGCACCCTGTGCCATCTTGATCTGGATCTCTCTTGCATGAACGAGGTAATCAGAGGTAACACCAAAACGTCCGGATGCGACCTGCTTGATCGCACTCATCTTCGAATCGCCGTTAGCCATTCTCTCGTATCTTTCCGGATCCTCACCACCTTCACCGGTGTTGGATTTACCGCCCAGGCGGTTCATCGCGATCGCCAGTGCTTCGTGTGCTTCCTTACTGATGGAACCGTAGGACATAGCACCTGTCTTAAAGCGCTTTACGATATTCTCTACCGGCTCAACTTCGTAGATGGAGATCGGCTGCTTACTCGGAACGAATTCCAGGAGACCTCTGATGGTGCAGAGTCTTTCGTTCTCTTCGTTCAGACCTCGGCTGTATTCCTTAAAGAGGTTATAGTCACCCTTTCTGACTGCATTCTGCAGCTGGTAGATCGTCTTCGGGTTGAACATATGGTATTCACCATCTTTACGCCACTGGTAAACACCGCCTGTTGCCAGACCCGGCTGAGTATCATCCGTCTTAAAGGCAGCTTCCATACGCTGTCCTACTTCCTTGGCGATCTCATCGAGGCCGATACCGCCGATACGGGAAGCAGTCGATGTGAAGTACTTCTCGATGACTTCTTCACCGATACCGAGTGCTTCGAAGATCTGCGCGCCCTGGTAGCTCTTGACTGCGGAGATACCCATCTTCGACAGGATCTTAACGATACCGTGGCGGGCTGCGTCGATGTAGTTGTCGATCGCGACATCGAGTTCCTTATCGAGACGCTGGTGAGCGATCTCATCTGCGATCGTTGCGTAAGCCATGTACGGGTTGATCGCGGAAGCGCCGTAACCGACGAGCAGAGCGAAGTGATGAACTTCTCTCGGCTCACCGGACTCCAGTACGATGGAAGTCATGTGGCGCTGTCCCTTTCTTACGAGGTGCTGGTGCAGACCTGCAACGGCCAGCAGCGCCGGGATCGGGCTCTTATCCGCATCCGCGTCGCGGTCGGAAAGAACCAGGATGTTCGTACCCTTTTCGACTGCTGCGGACGCTGTCTTACAGAGAGCATCCATCGCCTTCTCGAGAGTATGTCCGTCACCGTTTGCCTCGTAGAGGATCGGGATCACAACGGACTTAAATCCTTTTCTCTTAATGTTCTTTACTGCTGCCAGTTCCTCATCCTTCAGGATCGGGCACGGCAGAGCGATATGACGGGCATCTGTTGCCTTCGGCTCGATGATGTTGCCTTCGTTTCCGAGGTACATTCTTTCCATGATGACGATGTCTTCACGGATGCAGTCGATCGGCGGGTTTGTGACCTGCGCGAACAGCTGCTTGAAGTAGTTGTACAGGAGCTGCGGCTTGTCGGAAAGCACTGCGATCGGGCTGTCGTTACCCATTGCGCCGATTGCCTCGGCTCCGGTATTGGCCATCGGGATGACCATCTTTCTGATATCTTCGTATGTGTAACCGAACATCTTCTGCTTCACTTCGATGTCGGCTCCGGCCTTCGCTGCCTTTGCGGGTGCTTTTGCGGAGGACTTATAGTCGTCAACGAGATCGGAAAGCTTGACCATATTCTCATCGATCCACTGCTTGTACGGATGAGCGGTCGCGACCTTCTTCTTGATCTCTTCGTTCGTGATGATACGTCCTTCTTCGGTATCGATCAGGAGCATACGGCCCGGACGCAGACGGTTCTTAGAGATCACGCGGGACTCATCGATCGGAAGTACACCGACCTCAGAAGAAAGGATCACGTAACCGTCTTCTGTAACGACATATCTTGCCGGACGGAGTCCGTTTCTGTCGAGTGTCGCGACGATGCTTCTACCATCGGTAAACGCCAGAGCGGCAGGACCATCCCAGGGCTCCATGAGCATGCTGTTGTACTCGTAGAAAGCCTTTACATCTTCGTCCATCTGCTCGTGCTTGATCCACGGTTCCGGAACCATCATCATGGCAGTCTCGGCCAGTGATCTTCCGGACAGAGTCAGGAACTCGAGAGTATTATCGAACATCGCCGAGTCAGAACCGTTCGGGTTAATGATCGGCAGTACTTTTTCCATATCATCGCCGAAAGCCTTGTTGCTGATAGACGCGGATCTTGCGTACATCGCATTGATGTTACCGCGCAGTGTGTTGATCTCACCATTGTGGATCAGGTAGCGGTATGGATGCGCACGCTCCCAGCTCGGGAATGTGTTCGTGCTGTAACGGGAGTGAACGAGCGCCAGGGAAGAATCGAAGGAAAGATCCTTCAGGTCGAGATAGAAAGCATCCATCTGTTCCGGAGTAAGCATACCCTTATAGACGATCGTTCTTGTGGAAAGACTTGCGAAATAGAAATAACGCGGATCGGTCTCCGTGAGTTCGATCGTGCGCTTCTCTAACTTCTTTCTAATAACATAAAGAGCACGGTCAAAAGCGATTCCTGCCTTGGTCTTTTCGCCTCTGCCGATAAATACCTGTGCGATATACGGACGGTTTTCCTTCGCGGTCACACCGATCGTGCTCTCATTGACCGGAGTATCACGCCAGCCGAGAACGACCTGTCCCTCTTCTTCTACCGCCTTATCGATGACCTTCATGCACTTCGCACGTGCATCGCTCTGTCTCGGCAGGAAGACCATACCTACACCGTAATCACCTGCCTGCGGGAGTGTGATGTTTTCTTCCGGGCAGACCTTTCTGAAAAATGCATCCGGGATCTGAAGCAGCATACCCGCACCATCACCGGTGTTCTCGTCGCTGCCCTCACCACCACGGTGTGCCAGATTTGCAAGAATCTTAAGACCGTCTTTCACAGTCTGGTGGGAACGCTTGCCGTGAATGTTAACGACAAAACCGATACCGCACGCATCATGTTCATATTCAGGAGAATACAGTCCTTGCTTTTGCATCATCATTTTCTTTTCCTCCTCAGGTCCGAAAAGGTTCCCGGGAAAAATCAGAAAACGACAAGGGCGCCAAGCCCTGCCGGTCCAGCTCACCATTCCTTTACGGTGATCCCGGGAAGCACTTAGCGCCTTTGCTAGTATTCGATGGATACATCTTACCAATTTGCAAGTTAGATTGCAACAACTTGCAAAATATAGAGCAAAAAACGATAAAAAATGTACATTATTTGTTTAGCGATGCAGTTCTTGAGCAAGAATTATTCATTTTATTTGGCAGATTGCACAAGAAAGCCGATGGCTTCGTCAAAGTTCTGTGCTTTCCCGTTCTGAAGCATAGCCTTTACTTTTACCATATGATGTCCGGTACGGAATTCCCGAGGGATCTGAACTTCGTATTTCAGAAGATCCTCTCTTATTTCAAAACGCTTTTCACGAAGCGCGGCGAGCTCTTCCCTCATGGCAGCACGTCTTTGCGCTGTGAATTCTTCCTGCTTTACTCTCTGCTCCTTAAGGTATTTCTTCCTGCTTCTTTCACGAAGATATTTAATGATGATTATCAGAATGACGATTCCGATATTTATCAGCGGTATCATCTTCATTGCAGTCTCCTGATGATTTCCGCCCGAGTGACTATCCCAGTCCCGCATGAAGGCCCCGACCATGATCATTGCATCAATGTAAAGACCTGCTAAGATCAGGAATATAGTGATCACTACACGCATCCCCGTCAGGAAAAGACTCGTATCCCGCTCCGGTTCCTGATAGGGCTGCACAGGTCGATCCAGGATCGCTTCCTTATCGCGGATCTCCCGGTCCATCTTCTCCAGATCTCTATATTCTTTCTGAAGCTTCTTTGCTAATTCGATGCTTTCCACTGTATTCATTTTGATCCTTCTCCGGCTCGTGCTTTATAGACCTTTTTTAATATGTGAATTGCAACCGCTGTAAGACAGATCACGAAAAAAGTGATTCCCTGATACCTGGCACCAGTACGGGCATCCATATCACACGCTACCGCTATCATCATGGCATAGGCGGAAGCACCGAGAAAAAAGAAACGCCAAACAACAGCCCAACTCCATATCACTATCTTTTCAACAATATCCTGCTTATCCATATGCTTGAACCTCACTTATGATCCGGCACTTCATTTCCTGTGCCTTTTCCCAACCTGTTGTAATTACAATAGCACGTTCACTATCGATTTGCAATAGAAATTTATCGTTATTCGATAAAAATATTTCGAAACACATCAAATACACCAAGTGAAAAGGCAACAAAAAAAGACCGCCGGAGCGGTCCTTTTCTTATCCAAAAGCACTGGTATCAGTGCAATATTGCTTTGAGATGCTCGTCCGTGGTCAGAAGCTCTTTTGCGAGGTTTCTGTACTTCTCCTCGTGGAGATAGGTGTGACGGTACGGCTTGATCTGCGGTGCCATGTCGATCGCATTCTTGAAGTCTTCTACCTTGAGATCGAGCGTCGCGCAGTAGTCCCAGAAGCCGGTCTTCGTGAAGACGGTGTCGATCCTCTTCCATCTGTGGTCGCAGATCTTGCACATGATGTATGTCGCAATACCAACCTGGACACCATGCAGCTGCGGATGCTCGAGAAGCTGGTCGAGCGCATGGGAGATCAGGTGTTCACTGCCGCTGGTCGGAGCGCTCGATCCGGCGATCTCATTGGCAACTCCACTCATTGCGAGGGAGTCGAGAAGCTCTTTCAGGAAGAGGTCTTCATTAATGGATTCGAAAGGTGTTCTTACGAAGGAGTTGACCGCTTTCTTAGCGATCATGAACGCGAAGTCATTGACCTCGTCGTATCCCATATCTTCCTCGTGCTGCCAGTCATAAGTCGAAGAGATCTTCGCGACCATATCGCCGACGCCGGAGTAAAGGAATCTTACCGGTGCACTCTTGATAACGTCAGTATCCACGAGGATGCCGTAAGCCATCTTCGCCGGCAGGGACTTTCTGTGTCCGTTTACGATAAGTGATGCGGATGAACTGGAGAATCCGTCCGAAGAAGAACTCGTCGGTACGCTGATAAACGGAATACGGAGAATGTATCCGATATACTTGGCCGCGTCAATGACCTTGCCGCCGCCCATTCCGATGATCGCCTGTGTCTTGTTCGGGATCTGGAAAGCGAGATTCGTGATGTCGTTAAAGTCGACTGTATCCATCTCCTGATGGTGAAGGATCTTCACTCCCGCATCCTCACAGGACTTAAATACCGTGTCTCCGAACATGGAGATCAGGCCGTTTCCGAAAAGGATGGTGACCTGCGTAATGTCCGCGTCCTTCATGTAGTCGCCGATATGCGCGGTCACACCGCGCTCGATCTTCAGGATCGAAGGGATCGCAATCTCGTCTTTAAACATTTTTCATTCCTCCCGTGATGTTCTCTTCGTTGTCTTCAGATGATCCCTCTGCCATCAGCCGATGACTTCCGGAACCACCTTTGTCAGTTCTTCAAATGTCGTGATATATGGCACTTCAGCATCGATCTCGCCGAAGCCGTATTTCGCGTGGATAAACGGAAGTCCCGCCTTCGTCGTCGCATCGTAATCGCTCTGGATATCACCGACATAGCAGGCCGCCTTCAGCTTGTTTCTTTTCGCGAGAAGCTTGATGTTCTCATCCTTCTGCAGGAAGTTATTGCCGTAGCACTCGATGTCCTCGACAAGGTTCTCCGGCTTTCCGTAATCGATCTTATAGTACCCCAGGAAAGCCTCGATGTAGCCTGCCTGGCAGTTGCTGACGATATAGATGTGATAACCCATCTCTTTGAGCTTCGCCCAGGTCTCGAAGACACCCTCATAGAGGATGCCGCCGTGCTGGCTCAGGTATTCGTT
>DBYF01000051.1:0-6783 GCA_002310155.1 Mageeibacillus sp. UBA1193
AATCAGAGTAAAGAGGTCTTTTATGCAGATCCGTTTGTCACATAAAAGAATTATGTAGTATGGGAGAAAGAGAGGAGGTTTCAGAATGTCAAGATTTCGGAAAACGATAATCTCCATATTGATACTGGGAGTTTTTCTGGGATCGTCATGCAAAAAAACGAGCAGAAAACCTGTTGAGGAATCCTCCTTTCTTTCTCCTTATTACTCGACAGAGAATACAATTCTTTCTATTCCTCACGAAGTTGATGCGGGTTTCTCCGGGAATCTGATGTTTGTTCAGACATATTATGAGTCCGAATCGTATCTGAAAGCTCATCGAGAGCAATGCATTCCGAAATTTGGTGATAAAGCAGATACCCAGTACTCTTATCTCCCTTTCGATGAACAGGGAGAAGTGTTGACGCCGGAGAATAATCTTCTGGTACTAAATGACAATGGAGAAACCACGAAATCATACGATCTAAATAAAGAATGCGGAACTTCGGATTCATATCGTCGTATGCTTTGCTGTGAGGATGGCTGCTGGGTATTGAGCCGTAAGGCTGATGCCGTTTTTGGCATTATAGAGTATGATCTGGATCTGATTCACCCGGAAGATGGCGTGAAGAAACATGTTGTATTAGATTTGAATCCGGCGGAAGTTAATATTCTGGGTTTAGCAGCATATAAAGATGATCAAGTAGCGCTTTCCTGCTGGAAGCAGAACGCAAGGTTGATTCTGATTGACGAAGCAGGACATATAGAGAAAGAGATAGATCTCCCTGAAAGAGTGGAATCCAACGCTGTTTATTTCAAGGGACAGTGGACTTGCATCGGTTGCGGAGAATCGGGAGAAACTATTCTCTTCAGTTATGATGAGGGGAAAAGCCGATGGGAAGAAACTCCTGTTGAATTACCGGTATACAGAACAATCATGGTTCGTGGAGAAAAACTCTTCGGAATCAATTCGCGTGGGATTGCTCAGATAAACGTGAAGACCCCGACAACGCTCTTATGGGAAGATGTTTCTGTATGGGGGACGGTTCAAGACATTAAAATCCTCGAGAATGGAAAGTTAGATTTAGTTACCCGACCTTTGAGTGAGGATATAATTGTCAGGTATCGATTGAGCCCGGCAGAGAAAAAGAATCTTCAGAGCAAGGAAGAATTTGTTATTGCAGGATATGATCTTGAGAATAGCTGTGTGAATCAGCTGATTCAGGAGATGCGTATTCGACATCCGGAAATCAAGTTTGTCTTGCGAGACTACAAAGACGAAATCAATGCGACAGAAGAAAACTGGGTTCAGGCAAAAAAAGAGATTTCTACAATAATGAGTCTGGATCTGGCCAATGGAACCGCACCGGATATGTACTATGATCTTTATGATGATTTTGCATTGGATGAGATGGGAAGACTTGGATATCTTAAAGATCTTGAACCAGTGATTTCAAAACTCAACAAGGACGATTATTTCGTTGACAAAATCACATTGGGAGAAGAGACTCCGTATTGTGCCTGTCTCTACTTCGATGTAATTGGTTTCTGTGCATCAGATAAATATGTGCAGAATCCGTATACATGGACTTATGATGACTTCTATAAGAGTGCGGAGAATTATGATGATCTTTCCGGGATCCAGAGTATCTTTTCGAAGCAGTATCTGTTGAAACATGCAGTAATGGCACAGATCGATAAGTTTATCAAGGATGGAAAAGCATACTTTACCGGAGATGATTTCCTTAAACTATTAAAGTGGACAAAAGACATCGGATGCAGAAGTAACTGGGATGATTATGTCTCTCCGGATCTGGATAATGGATACTATATGCTGGATTGGGCAGATATCACTTCACTGGGATCTGTGTTTATGTATCAGGATCATGTCATAGTCGGTTTCCCGAACGAGAATGGATCACTTCATGTAGTTCCTTATTGCCTGTTAGCGATTTCAGCTACCACATCACAAACAGATCTGGCATATGAAATTATAGAATATGCTTTGGGTGAGGATTTTCAGTCGAAGAATTATCAATTGCAAAGTGGTATCTCAGTGAATTGCAAGTGCTGTGAACAGCGGATGGAGAAGGATTATGCAACATATTCAGAAGTGGATAGCAATAGTATGCGATTCAGTAAAGAGGAATACTACGAAATGTTTAATACTCTGATCAGAAGAGCAGATCGCTACTTGCACGGAAGTCAATCGATTGTTGATATTTGCCTCGAGGAAGCATCGGCATATTATTCCGGTGATATATCTGCGGAACATGCAGCTGAATTGATACAAAGTCGCGTAAACCTATACTTGCAGGAATCCAAATGAATTTCGGAGGTGAATAAAATGAAAAAGGTAAATGCCGCATTGATAGTTGTAATTGTATCTCTTGCAGCAATGACAATCGGATGCCAATCATCCAAGAAAGATAAAGAATCCGGTAGCGAGCCATCTGAAACGTCTATTTCCTTAACAGAAGAATCTTCATCAGCAGAGACTGAAGATGCAAAGACTTCTAGTTCGGAGGACACTTCTGCTACTACGGAATCCACAACTGAGAATACGAAGATATCTTCTGAGACCTTGGAGAGCAGCTTGCTGATCAAAAATGCCGAAGAAATGGAGGCAGCCTTTCTGGAGGCTTGTAAAGATTCCATTGAACCGGTAATAGAAAAGGATCTGACCGAGAAAAACACGATACGATCCTATGGCACTAATACGGTACATATATTATTCCGAGTCCATACTGATGCTGATGCTGCCCGAGCTGCTATTCGCGAAACAATAAGCTACGGTGGCTGGTATGAAGAAGATTGTGTTGTAAAAGAGATCAAGATAGATGAGAATCCGCTATTCCTTCAGGCATACTATTGCAAGACGCCCGATGGCGCAGATATGCTGTTTGTCTTAGGATACAACGATACGGTTTCCTTCGCGATGGAAGGCCATGATACCGCTCATGTCGAGAATATAGAAAAGATTCTTATCGCTATGGGGATCGATCTTAAGTAAAAGTGATGGTTCATGATCACTATATGTTATCCTTGAGGCAGTATTCATATTGTGACTTATTTCGCTTTATAACAGTGTTCCAATACAATTATACATAGAGGAAAATTGCGCATAATTGCAGACTCCAGAATACTATCGCAAGCGCTTTCAGAGTGGAATCACACAATCAGCCACGCTCCTGAACGATGATTTTGCATCTGTTCTGGATGATATCCGCTACATCGTCGACGCTTTTCTGCCCGAGCAAATACGCAGGTGTTTCCTCGTAGATTATAAGCAGTACGGCAGGGTCTGTCTTCCGCACAGTCGTCACGCTCTCTACGATGGAAACAAACGCTTCCGCCATTTCGGGAGTTAACTTATCCGGGTGCTGCATCCCGGGATACGGATCCTGATTCCAGGTCTTCAGTTTCTCTTCACTATCGGCGATCAGCGCCTGGTTGAGCTGGTCGAGTCCCGAACGCGAAAGTGGGATCCTCAATGCCCCGTTAAGGTCATCTGTCACTGTATTTGCGAGGATATACCGTATGAATTCCCATGCTTCTTTACTATTTTTCGAATAGGCGGAGATACCGATGGATGTATCGACGTTTGCGACTACTCCGTTCCCGTTGTTTCCCGGGAAACCGGAGAAAGTGACGTTATCTCCAAACCTCGCCAGATAGCTTCCGTAATCACGGAGACAGAACATATACATGCTATACCATGCGAGCTTATCATCCATAAAGAGGGCCATATCATCCCGATAGTCCTCCATGCGATTCAGGTTCCGGATGCCATACTTCTTTACGATCTCCAGAACCTTCTTGAATTCATCGCTGTCAAAGTTCACGGTCTGTTCGGAATAGTCGATGAAGTTCTCGCCGCACTCACCGATAAACATCTGGAGAAACTCTTTATCATCGGTCTGATACATCACGCTTGCATCAGAAGGCAGCGCATCCATCTCTTTCATGAATTCATCATAAGAACGCGGCTTCGCATCACCGACCAGTTTCTTATTCCCGAGAAGACCATATAACTCGAACTCCACCGGAAGCTGATAGAGTTTCCCGCCGACTTCCTGTGCCCGGATGATGTTATCGAAGTACTGGTTTCGGTCCAGTCCTGTTCCATCCGTTGCATCGATCAGGGGATTCAGATCCAGAAGAACTTTATCCGAGTTGAACTGGGCATACCGCGAAAAACCGGCAAGCATATCCGGCCCGTCTCCTGAGATTATGTCGAGATATACTCTATCTGACAGATCTGCCTCGTTATTCATGGAACCGCCGCTTCCTACATCGACAGAATAATCGTAGAGGATGACGCGACACGTAGAGGATGGGTCCGTGTTATAACGGATCACCAGCTCACGGTTGATCGCATCCAAGAATTCGCCGACACACAGACGTGTCCTGCCCGCATACGGATTCTTCGCGGCACGAACGGCATGGAGGATATGCGGACGCACATTGTAAGAACCATCTGATGCAACTTCTTCCTTTAAGGCAAAAAAATAAAATTCGCAGTCAGAGACGACCTTTACCCGTCGCAGAACACTGGTGGGATTATAATCCGTATCGCTCCAGGAAAACATCTCTTCCGATTTTTTCGAATCAGTTAGATCCAACTTTTTCAGGCCATTTTGGGAATAGACGTAGATCCCGTCAGCAGAGTTGATCAGCATTCCGCTGGTCGCAACCGGGATCTTATCGCCCACGAACCGGCAATTCTGCGTATCGATCTCCTTGAGACAGTCTTCTTTGATTTCAAAACTGGAAAAATCGTAGGAGAGGAATCTGCCATAACACTTCCCGTCCTGTAAATATATTTCTCCGGAAAAACCTTCTTCCTGGATCAATCCTTTCTGATTTCCCTGCACATCAAAAACCGTGACGCCTTCAGCCGATGCACATACCAGAGTGCCATCCGGCATCATAAGGGCATGATCGACAAAGCCGGCATTGATAGAACGCACAGTTTCCAGACTTCCGTCCGGCTGAACCTTCTTAAGATAGATCTGATTATTGTCATCTGCGATGGCGTAGCTTTCTCCGTTTGCTCCATCAAAAGAAGAAAGAATATTTTCCTGAAAAAAGCTCTGTGTATATCTCAGAAGTTTCCCGTTCAGGTCAAATACCGCATTAAAGTGCATGGAATATTCGGAGCGAAGCTTCTCGAGCTCGTCAGATTCTCCGTTACTCTCAAGTAACTTCATCTTATCCCGCACGTCCTTCGGAACCACATATTCGACACTGCACTGTGTCACGGAAATCGTATTTCCTACGAATCGTATATTATCCCGGTCGATATCCAAAGATGCAATTGTCTTTCCCTCTGAACCCGGAAGCTCCAGTTCCATATCTACAATATCGAAGAACGGATCACTCTCCTGGATCACCGTTCCGCCGTCTGTCAGGCTGTTATTTCTCGGACTACTCGTGTCCTGTCCATTGCTGACCGGCGTGTCGGAGTTCAGCCCGCTCGAATTCGGAGCATCTTTTTTCGAATTCTTATTGCAACCTGCACCTGTCATCATCGCCGCGCACAGCAGTAGCGCGACTGCACGTTTTTTCATATTCATAACAAGTCTCCCTCGCCAAGTTCTTTTCGAGCATGACAATTAACGTTCTTACCAATCTACGCGAGCATATAATTATTCATATTCTCATGGTAGCACCGCCCATGAGTGAAGCACGTGACATTTTCGTCATTTGCATACACAGAACCGTTATTAGACATTTGAAGCTCCGTGTCTGAATTTCAGGCACGGGGCTTTTTGCTGTCCATTTTGGAGAAAAAGCATCCGAAGTATCCTCATATCAGATGATAAAAGACTGTGGATCAGACCGGAGGTATCCGGGGAAGAGAAACGGTCTTCGAATATGTTTGGAGGTGAAGGATATGAAGATGCGTTCGATTGCTCCGATGAGGATCGCGAAGACCGGATATGTGGTCATGTCCCTGATCTTCTGTCTCCTGGGCATCGGATTCATTCTTCACGCAGATATCGGCACGAAACTTATGGGTACACTCCTCGGGATCGCGCTGATCGTTTTCGGTATCGTCAAGATCATCGGATATTTCTCGAAAGACCTTTTCCGACTGGCTTTCCAGTACGACCTGGAGTTCGGTTCCATCCTTGCGGTCCTGGGTATCGCGGTGCTGGTGCACCCGCTTCACGCTGTAAGCCTGATCCTGATCGCCATGGGCGTTCTCATCATGGCAGATGCTTTTTTCAAACTGCGTATCGCAAAGGATGCGAAAGTATTCGGAATCCGTGACTGGTGGTTCATCTTCGGAACGGCAGTCGTGACAGGTATCTTCGGCCTCCTTCTGATGTTCCGTCCGGGATCCTCGGCGGAAGTGCTGGTAACTTTCCTCGGCATCGCGCTGGTCCTCGAAGGGATCCTGAATCTTGCGGTCGCGATCTGTACCGTAAAAATCATCAAGAACCAGTACCCCGATCATATCGATCCGGAGTACGACGATATATCTTGGAAGGGAGATAGAAAATGAGTTTTTCTAAGGCCGTAGTCAAAAACAGAGTCTTGATCCTGATCATTACTTTTCTGCTTCTGATCCCGTCAGTATTTGGCTACATCAACACACGAGTGAACTACGATATGCTCGATTACCTGCCGAAGGACATGGAGACCGTCATCGGTCAGGATGAACTGCTCAAGGAATTCGGCAAAGGTGCTTTTTCCTTCGTAATCGTAGAGAACATGACACCGCTTCAGGTATCTTCCCTGAAAGCGAAGATCGAACAGGTCGACCACGTCGAGTCGGTCATCTGGTACGATTCCATC
>DBYF01000051.1:6975-16106 GCA_002310155.1 Mageeibacillus sp. UBA1193
GTCGTACTTGCGCTCTTCGCGATGATGCTCCTGCTGGACAGTTTCCTGGCGCCGATCGTATTCCTGCTGTCGATCGGCATGATGATCCTTCTGAATCTCGGTTCAAATATTTTCTTCGGTGAGATCTCCTATATTACAAAAGCACTCTCTGCCGTCCTTCAGCTGGCGGTCACCATGGACTACTCCATCTTCCTGTGGCACAGCTACAACGAGCAGCGCGAGAGGTTCTCAGATAATAAGGAAGCGATGACGGTCGCGATCCGTGAGACGCTGGCGAGCGTTATCGGAAGTTCCGTTACGACCGTCGCCGGATTTATCGCGCTGTGCTTCATGAGCTTCACCATGGGCCGCGACCTGGGCCTGGTTATGGCAAAGGGTGTTATCATCGGCGTTATCGGATGCGTAACGGTGCTGCCGTCCCTGATCCTGGTGCTGGATAAGCCGCTTCAGAAGAGCAGACACAGATCGCTTATCCCGACCGGCGGCAAGATCTCCAAGGGGATCGTCAAAATCTTCCCGGTGTTCCTCCTGATCTTCGCGATCCTGATCGTCCCGTCTTTCTACTGCTATAAGAAAGCCGGTAACGAAGTCTACTACGATATCTCCGAGTCGATTCCGCAGGACATGCCGAATGTCGTTGCCAACAATAAACTCAAGGATGAGTTCCATATGGCTACCCAGGTAATGGTGCTGACGGATTCGGCGCTCGATCCGATGGTGGCGAGAGTCATGGTTGAGGAGATGGAAAAGGTCGAAGGCGTCAACTATGTCCTGTCTATGGAATCCCTGCTTGGCGCGGACGTTCCGCAGGAAGTGCTTCCGCATTCTCTTACCGGAATCCTGAAGAGTGACAAGTGGGAGCTGATGCTGATTAACTCGCAGTACGGTCTTGCGACTGACGAACTGAACGATCAGATCGACCAGCTGAATGCGATCCTGAAAAAGCATGACCCGAAGGGTCTCCTCATTGGTGAAGGACCTTGTACAAAGGATCTGATCGAGACGACGGATGTTGACTTCCGTACAGTTAACATCGTATCAGTCTTACTGGTATTCCTCATCATCGCGATCGTCACGAAGAGCCTGTCGCTGCCGTTCATCCTGATCTCGGTCATTGAACTTGCGATCTTCATCAACCTCGGTATCCCGCACCTGACGGGAGCGAGCATGCCGTTCGTCGGACCGATCTTCATCAGTACGATCCAGCTCGGCGCGACCGTCGATTACGCGATCCTGATGACGACCAGATATAAAGAAGAGCGTATGCGAGGACTTCGCAGAAAAGACGCGGTATGGACTGCGCTTCGCACATCGATCCCGTCCATCCTCGTATCCGGTACAGGACTTTTCGCAGCGACCATCGGTGTTGCGATCTACTCGGATGTCGACATGATCAGCTCCATGTGTATCCTCCTTGCAAGAGGTGCGCTGGTCAGCATGCTGTTAGTCATCTTCATCCTTCCGTCGATGATTATGGCTTTTGACGGACTGATCAAGAAGACGACCCTGGGAATGAAAAACTGTGATAAACATACATCTTCCGACGAAAGAGAGGAGCAGTATACATGAATAAGATGAACATGATTGCAAATAAGACGATGGCGCTGGTGATCGGCGCGAGCATCCTGTCGATGGGAGTGGGCGGTGCGGCCGTTGCTGCTTTCAACTCTATGAAGAAAGATGAGCCTTCGGCTCAGCAGGTCAACTACGCACCGGCAGGCGCGAACGGATCTGGAATCAACTCATCGGATGATCTGCTCAGCTACATGGACACCACGACCAGAACACCATCGACGGATAGTGCTTTTAAAGAGGAAACGGTATACGTTATCGCCGGAAAAGAAGGTACGGTGCAGAAGGTCATCGTAAGTGACTGGATCCGAAATACCGCAGGCAAGACGGGTATTACAGATGTATCCGACCTGCAGGATATTTCCGTACTGAAAGAGGGCGAGACATACACGATGGGCGGTGACAATACCCGCGTGTGGGATACGACGAACGACGATATCTACTATCAGGGCAGCATTGAGAAGGAGCTCCCTGTCGACATGAAGGTCTCCTATTTTCTCGACGGAAACCCGATCACTCCGGAGGAACTTCTCGGCAAGAGCGGCCGCGTGACGATCCGCTTCGACTACACGAACAATGCTTTTGAGATGGTGGAGATCGACGGCAAACAGGAGAAGATCTTCGTGCCGTTTACCATGCTCACCGGTGCGCTCCTCGACAACAATATCTTCTCGAACGTGGAAGTTTCCAACGGTAAAATCGTGAACGATGGAAGCCGTACGGTCGTTGTCGGATTCGCTTTCCCGGGACTTGCGGAGGACCTCGGAATCAGTTCCGACAAACTGGCGATCCCGAACTCCGTGGAGATCTCCGCAGACTGCGTGAACTTCAGTCTCGGCATGACGGTCACGATCGCGACAACGGAACTGGTAAATCAGATCGATCTCGATAAGAATACATCGCTTTCTAATCTGGATCTTAGCGGTTCACTTGAGCAATTGACTACCGCGATGGGACAGCTCGTCGACGGTTCTTCGAAGCTGTACGACGGCATGTGCACACTTCTCGACAAGTGCAAGGAGCTCGTTGCCGGTGTCGATAAACTTGCAGAGGGCGCGAAGAAACTGAAGGCCGGCTCCGCGGCTGTTGATGATGGCGCAGGAAAGGTCTCCAAAGGCATGGGTCAGGTCTATGACGGAATGAAGGAACTCGATTCGCATTCTGCTGATCTGAATGCCGGTGCGAAGAAGGTTTTCGAGTCACTTCTCGCGACTGCAAAAGATCAGCTCACGGCAGCAGGCCTGTCCGTTCCGGATATGACTGTTGATAATTACGCGGATGTGCTGAACGGTGTCATCAATTCCCTCGATGACTCGGCGGTATATCAGCAGGCTCTTGATACCGTAACATCCGCTGTCGAAGCGAAGCGTCCGTACATCCGTTCCCAGGTGACGGAAGCCGTGAAGGCGGAAGTGGAGAACCAGGTTACAGCAGGTGTGAAAGATGGCGTGACTGAGAAGATCACTGCTGCTGTCCGTGATCAGGTGGCTGCTGCCGTTGAGGCAAACGTCCGTGAGCAGGTCGCAGCACAGGTGATTCAGCAGGCCACGGGAATGAGTAAGACAGACTACGATCAGGCAGTTGCTGCCGGTGCGATCGATGCGGCGACTCAGCAGCAGATCAACGGTGCGATCGACCAGCAGATGACAAGCGCCGATGTAAAAACACTCATCACGCAGAATACAGACGCCCAGATGGAAACTGCCGAGGTCAAGGCAACGATCAGCAATAAAGTCGATGAGCAGATGGCGACTTCTGACGTGAAAGCTCTTATCAGCTCGAAGGTCGATGAGACCATGAAGAGCAGCAATATCCAGGACCTGATCGACCAGAATACTGAGAATCAGGTGAAGAAAGCCATTTCCGAAACGATGGCCGGTGACGAAGTGCAGGCGAAGCTTGCCGCGGCATCCGATGGTGCGAAGAAGGTCATCCAGCTGAAAGCAAGTCTCGACAACTACAACACATTCTATCTCGGACTTCTCGACTACACTGCTGCAGTCGGTAAGGCGACCGCAGGTATCGGTGAACTGAAGAAGGGAACTGATGATCTTAAGAAGGGCACCGCTCAGGTGGCTTCCGGTATGGCAGAACTCTGCGACGGTATCCTGACCATGAAGGACGGTCTCCCGGCGCTGATCGATGGTGTCACGGAACTCCGCGACGGAACGATGCAGATCTCTGACGGACTGAAGGAATTCGATGAGAAGGGTATCCAGAAACTCGTCGAGCTTCTCGATGGCGACCTCGCAGGTCTCCTCACACGCCTCCGCGCCACCACGGACGTATCGAAGAAGTACATCAACTTCGCCGGCATCGCTGATGGCATGGACGGCACAGTCAAGTTCATCTACAAGACTGAAGAGATCGAAGGATAAGTGAACTGAATCATTTAAATATACCCTCCGAGGCGGGGCCGTTTTCGCACGAAAGTGTGAGGCGGTCCCTATTCTTTTCCTCGAATATCATTTTCAAAAAAGTAACAAAACTACTCTTATAAAATATAGATTCCGTTCTGGGAAGTGGCGTTCAATAGAAGCATCTTTTCACAAGGAGGCAGACTATGGAACGCTTATTAATTGAACTGATTAAAAGGCAGAAGCAGTTGAATGAAGCTATTTCTGCAACTGAAGAATTGTTAAAAGGGGCACCAGAGGGGAAACTGCGCATTGATAATAACAAAGGGAATGCGAAGTTTTTTCAGGTGCTTTCGAAATACTCGTCCGGAACATATATACCGCAGGAGGAAAGGATGCTGGCCGATAAACTCGCAGAGAAAGGATTGGCTGAGAAACTTCTTGTTCATGCGAAAAGAGAATTGGCTTCCATCAATCGATATATCTCTTTCTTAAAGGAAGAGAGTGCGGATCATGTATATCGGAAACTGAGTGAAGAACGGAAAAAACTGGTAACGCCAATCATGCTGGATGGTGATACGTATGCTTCTATGTGGATATCCAAACCATTTCCTAAGAATCCGCAGTTCCCGGAAGGTCTGACGTTTAAAACAAAACGCGGTGACATGGTGCGATCCAAGTCGGAGGTATTCATTGCAAACGTTTACTATGAACTTGGAATTCCATACAAGTATGAGTGCCCAATTGTTCTGGAAAATGGAAGTGTGAGGTATCCGGATTTTACCCTCTTGGACATTGCGCGCCATCGCGTAGTATATCATGAGCATCTTGGGCTTCTTGATGATGCGGAATACCGTCGTGCGGCGATATTGAAACTGAGGGAATACAGACAAAATGGAATCTACACAGGTAAGAATCTGATTCTCACATCAGAGACAGCATATGCACCGTTCGATCCGGAGCAGTTCCGAAGACGCATCCGTGATTCCTTCCAGGTGGAATTGTTAAAACAGGTTCGAAAGTGACGAATAGCGGTATTCAGAATATTAGTCACCTGCAAAAAAGCATTTCAGGTGACTAAAAAAGTAAAATGCGAGATTAGTCTATTCGAAATCATTGATTCAAGTGACTAATTTCCCAGAAATGGTTTTTAGTCCCTCAATAATGAATAAACAAGGTGACTAAAGATTCAAAGAGCAATATTAGTCCACTGAATCGAAGATTCGGAGGTGACTAAGAATTCAAATTGGATTTTTAGTCACCTCTCGGATCCTCTTTAGCCTTCAACGTATTAATCCACCATGGAAAAAGCACTCGTACACTTTCTTCCCTGCGTGGAAGATCTCTTCGTATCCCTGAAACCATGAGACGTCACCGGTGACCTTGCAGGTGTAGGTGTACTCTCCGGAGGAGTAGTGCTCGGGACCTCGGTAGGGGAGATCCGCCTTGGCTGCACGAAGCGCCTCTTTCAGGAAATCTCCGCTGAATGTCTCATCGAGGACGCGTCCGCAGTAGTTCATCGCATACTTCGCGATACCCTTATGGAAGACCGCTTCCTCGCCGGCGAAGCTCTCTCCGCCGACGTATGTATCAATGTAGGTGTAGTCGCCTTTTTCATATTTGAAATCGTGCGCGGACGGACGCGAGGCGGCGACCTCGTTAGCGAATGCCGCGTAGGTGTTGCGATTCGCTTCCAGACGGAAACCGATCATCTCATCGATCTCGGAAACTTCCATATCGGAAGAAACAGGCCGTGTCTGGCAGTCGGCGTCTTTCACGAGATAATCGACAGTGACATTAAACATCGAGCTGATGCTGATGAGGTTGCCGATATCCGGGTAGCCCTGTCCGGACTCCCATTTTGCGACCGCCTGACGGGATACGTTCAGAGCAGAAGCCAGGTCCTCCTGTGTCATGCCTTTACTTTTACGAAGTATCTGAAGTTTTTCGGGAAAGATCATGTGCGTCGCCCTCCGTTTCTTGTTACCTGCATTATATCGCAGAACAGAACCGGGACTCTATCAACCGGAAGTGGAGATCGTGCCACTTTCCGTTGCGCGGGCACGTATTTGCACACGATTTACGGATGCTCTTTCACGTATTGGAACGCCTTCTTGATGAACCTTTCATTCATCGGATCCATCGGAGATGGAAGTTCATCCTCGGCGAAGAAGCGCTGCTGAACAACTTCTTCTTCCTGCACCTTCAGCTCGCCGTGGTATTTACGGCAGATGTAAAGAATGCCCGCGACATAGATCTCGTCGCCATGCGGATAGGTATAGTGTGTTTCCTCTCCGGATTCTGTATCGAAGAACTCCAGTTCATCGCAGATCAGACCGGACTCTTCGAAGGCTTCTCTTCTGGCGGTGTCCTCGAAGGTCTCACCGAACTCCATCGATCCGCCCGGGTATCCCCAGAAGCCGTTGTCCGCACGCTCGTGAAGGAGGATCTCGTTTTTCTCATTAAAGAAGAGAACGGCCGCGCCGGGAATGATGATCGGTCGATGCCCTACCTCTTTTCGGAGATCTAAGATATAACCCATATTGAAACTCCTTTCTTCCGCTTCGCGCGGAACTGACATGGCTTTATCGTAAAGGGTGCCCCAAGGGGAGAGTCAAGCTTCGTAGCCGACGTCCTTGTTGACGACGTGCATCACCGAAGCACCGGCGATCGCTTCCTTCAGATACTTCTTCAGCATGATGGGGCGGACATCGTACTTGTCGAGTTCGTCGAGCGGGAGCCACACGAGCTTCTCGCTGGTATCGGTTTCCGTGGAAAAAGCACTCTCCGCCGGCGCTTCCATCAGGTAATAGAATTCCATGACATGGCAGAGTTTTCCAGAGATCCGCTCATCGAGACGGTCTCCGTTAAAGAAGTTCTCGCAGATGATGGCGCAGCGGACCGCCTTACAGGGGATCCCGGTCTCCTCGAAAACTTCGCGCTCGATACAGTCCTGCGAAGTTTCGCCGAGATGCACCGCGCCACCGAGCATGTAGTAATAATCGGACAGATAATTCTGCACGAAAAGCATCTTTCCGTCGCGCACGATGATCGCGCCTGTGCGGTAGCGGAAATAGTGATCGTCTGTGATGATGAAGCAATCCTGTGACATAAAAACTCCTAGTCAAAAGCCCCGGGCTTCCGCATGTATGTGAGCGGAGAAAACACGGGGCTTTTCTTTTCAAAACTGGCGCTCCGAGCAGGAATCGAACCCGCATTGGCAGTACCGGAAACTGCAGTCCTATCCGTTGAACGATCGAAGCATCAAACAGGAAACATTATATCGGTTAGAGGGTGGAAATTCAACCGAACGGAGACCGGCGTCTTACTTCTTTCTGATTATCTCCTCGCTGTCGAGCATGATGGTGAACGGTCCCTGGTTCTCGATGGAAACCGCCATATCCGCGCCAAAGACACCCGTGGCGACAGATTTCACATGAGGACGGCAGGACTCGATAATGTATTCATAAAGCTCATTGGCCATGTCCGGTGCTCCCGCGTTAATGAACGACGGACGGTTGCCGTGGTGGCAGTCCGCATAGAGCGTGAACTGGGAAATGAGAAGGAGACTTCCGTCTACATCCGAAAGGCTCTTGTTGGTCTTTCCTTCCTCATCACGGAAGATCCGAAGCCCCAGGAGTTTCTTGACCATAGCGTCCGCGATCTCCCTGGTGTCGGTGCCGCAAACCCCGATAAATACGAGGAATCCGTGGTCTATCGCACCTACGGTCTGCCCCTCGACATCGACTTTCGCGGAGGTCACTCTTTGAATCAGAAATCGCATAGAAAAGTACTCCCTTTTTGACGGAATGTTATGTAGACAGGATAACAAAATGTGTTATAATTGCAAAGAGCCGTTGAAAAAGGCTGACGAGCTTCTCAAGAAATGTTCGCGAGGAGCTCTTTTTATTTGTATGAGAAGAAGACATAAGATGTCTGAGCTTTGGCGTAAAGGGGCGTGAAAAGTATGTTTAAAGAAGGCTTTAGCAATGAAAAGTACGTGCAGATGCAGTCGCAGAAGATCCGCGACAGGATCGGAAAGTTCGGCGGTAAGCTGTATCTGGAGTTCGGCGGCAAGCTCTTCGATGACTACCATGCTTCCCGTGTTCTCCCGGGCTTTGAGCCGGACAGTAAAGTAAAGATGCTCCTCGAGCTCAAGGACGAGGCCGAGATCGTTATCGCGATCAACGCGGACGCGATCGAGAAGAATAAGAGAAGAGGCGACCTCGGCATCACATACGACCAGGAAGTGCTCCGCCTGATCGATGCCTTCACCGAGATCGGACTCTATGTCGGATCCGTTACGATCACCCAGTACACCAACCAGCCTCTGGCTGAACAGTTCGCTAAGAGACTGCACCAGCTCGGCATCAAAGTATATAAGCAGTATCCAATCGCCGGTTACCCGATGAACGTTCCGCTCATCGTAAGTGACGAGGGATACGGTAAGAACGAATACATCGAGACGACACGTTCACTCGTAGTCGTTACCGCACCGGGCCCGGGTTCCGGAAAGATGGCGACCTGCCTGTCCCAGCTCTATCACGAGAACAGAAGAGGCATCAAGGCCGGCTATGCGAAGTTCGAGACATTCCCGATCTGGAGCCTGCCGCTGACACACCCGGTAAATATCGCATACGAAGCAGCTACCGCTGACCTCGCTGACGTGAACATGATCGACCCGTTCCACCTCGAGGCTTACGGTGAGACCACGGTCAACTACAACCGTGACGTTGAGATCTTCCCTGTCGTTAACGCAATCTTCGAGAAGATCTACGGTGAGTCCCCGTACAAGAGCCCGACGGACATGGGCGTTAACATGGCGGGCTTTGCGATCGTCGATGACGAGGCATGTAGAGAAGCCAGCAAGCAGGAGATCATCAGAAGATACTTCCAGGCCAAGTGCATGGTACGTCAGGGCCTTTCCGAGGGCGCCGATGTCAGTAAGATCGAGCTGCTGATGAACAAGTCCGGCATCGAAGTCAATGACCGCCGTGTCGTTTCCGCAGCGCTTGTCCGCGCGGAGTCTACACATGGTCCGGCAGTCGCACTTGAACTTCCGGACGGCCAGATCGTGACCGGTAAGAATTCCGAATTCCTCGGCGCTTCGGCCGCTGTACTTCTGAACGCGCTGAAAGTCCTCGGCGGTATCCAGCATGAGATCCCGCTCATCTCACCCAACGTTATCGAGCCGATCCAGGA
>DBYF01000051.1:16153-16278 GCA_002310155.1 Mageeibacillus sp. UBA1193
CTGATCGCTCTTGCGATGAGCGCTGCGACGAACCCGGTCGCTGAGCTCGCGATGCAGCAGATCAATAACCTCCGCCACAGCGATGCGCACTCGACCACGATCCTTTCCGGTGTGGATGAGGGCGT
>DBYF01000051.1:16334-19034 GCA_002310155.1 Mageeibacillus sp. UBA1193
GGGGAATTGTGAATGGCGATCTGCAAGTACTGTAAGCACGTAAACGAAGACGGAACACGCTTCTGTCAGATCTGCGGAAAGACTCTGGATGTTTTCCCGGATCCAACCATGCAGGCAGGAAATCCGGTGTCTCCTTCGAATGGGACGCAGGGCTTTCCGCCGGTGCCGAACAGCACACCGTCCGTTCCGATGCCGGTTCCTACGCAGATCCCGAATCCGCAGGGCAGCTACCAGCAGGCTCCTGTGAATGAGCAGCCGGGAATGGCGCAGGAAGGTCCGACCTCGAAGAAGTTCGAGCCGGCCAATACGTTCCCCATGAACGATAAGGACCGTCAGGCCTACGCTGAGAAACTGGCGAACCCGTACCGGAATGATCACGATACGCTCTGTGTTCTGGCACTGGTCTTCGGTATGCTGAGTTTTATCCTCAATCCGCTTTTGATCACCAGCCTTCTGGCGATCATCCTGGGCATCATTGGAAATATCATTGGCGGACCGAAGAAAAGGATCGCCCGTCTGGGATGGATCCTGGGCCTGATCTCGCTGATCATCTACCTGATCATCATAATCGCAATTGCGATAGCGGCTTACACCGTGACCAGGATCCTATTCTGGTGGATGTTCTGGTAAGTGCTTCGGCGGAAGTGCTTTCCCATGCGAAAAGCACTCGTATCACTCCATAAGTTCTTTCCAGGAGCGGACAGCAACGTCCGCTTCTTTTTTCATGTTTTCCCAGTCACCGTCGGAGATCTCATCGTAAATACCGACCGTCTGGAATCCACCCGTGGCGGCGCCGCGTACGGCGGCGAGAATATCTTCGTAAACGGCACATTTTTCCGGATCGATCCCTAAACGGGAAGCGGCGAGAAGGTAGATATCAGGGAAGCCTTTTCCCCGTGTGACCTCGGTCGCGACAGTAATGTTCTGGAAGTACGGACGGAGACCGTTGGCATCGAGAACGATGTCGATATTGTGCTGCGGTTCCATCGAGGTGGCGATCGCCATCGGGACGCCGTGCTCATGAAGGAACTGCAGGTATTCTTTGGCATAGGGTTTCATCTTTACCTGGGTCCGGTAGAAGTCGGCCGACATGTCGAACCAGATATCGATGACTTCCTGAGGAGTGCGCTTCAGGCCGTATCTGTCGATCGTGTAGCGGGCGCCCTCTTCCCAGGTCATGCTCTTGATGGCATCCGTATAGTCAGGTGTCATCTTTTGTCCGTGAACCGCGAGAAAATCCTCGTCGACTTTCTTCCACAGCCACATGGAATCGAAGAGTGTACCATCCAGATCGAAGATCGCGCCTTGCGGTAAAAACATTGAAAACTCCTAAATATCAAAGATTCTGCATTTACTATAGTTGAAAAAAATTATACCATTAGGCAGACGGAATGTTTCAATTTTCAAACATTTTTCGAAAAAAACCTGTATTTCACTGGTTTTTCGTGCATAATTGGAATTGCGTATATTTACTATGGGAGTGGGGGCAGATATGGCGCAAGATATGGATAACAGAGAAGTTCGAGCGGACGAATCATCCTTCATGGAAAGATTCGTCGATACCAATTTGCATCCTGAAGAGAAACAGCGTTTCGCTGCGTTAAAGATCGCCGCATATGTGATTTTGTTCCTTCTCTTTGTCGTATTAAATGCATTAGTTGGTTCTGTTTCCGCACTTGATTTCCTAGTCCCTTTCCGTGGAGTTTTCTCACTCGTGCAGCTTATGCTCTCGATCCTGATCGTCCAGTCCCAGAGCATGAAGGGTTTTTACGCAGTGATCGTAGTGTCGGTACTGCAGATCGTCGCGACGATCGTGGCCATGATCCGCTTTGAGGATGCTTTTGCGTTTAACGGCCTGGTCACGACGTTACTGAGCCTGATCATCGTCGGCATTATCCTCGCGTATAACCGCCGTGTGGCACAGGAGATCGAGAGGGTAGAGGCGAAGACCGAAGAACTCGAGCAGGCGAACAAAGACCTGAAGGCGAGAGAAGAAGAGACGAAGCGTCAGAACTCCCTTCTTTCAGAGTACAACCGTGCGATGAAAGAGAACGAGGAGCGCCTCTATCAGATGAACCACTTCGATACGCTCACCGGTCTTCCGAACCGCATAAAGATCTCCGACCGTATGGATCTTCTGATCAGTCTGCTTTCCAATAAGAACATGCCGTTTGCCCTGATCTATGTTGATCTGGATAACTTCAAGACCATTAACGATTCCATGGGCCATAAGGTAGGCGACCTGGTGCTTCAGGCCGCTGCGACACGTCTGACGTCGACGATCGACTCGGAAGACATGATCGGCCGCTGGGGCGGTGACGAGTTCGCGATCGTTGTCCAGCGCCAGTTCTCCGATGAGGATATGCTCAACTATGTAGAGAGCCTCCGCGACGCATTCTCCAAGGGCTTCGCGATCGAGGATTCCGAATACAACGTGACTGCCAGCTTCGGTGTCTCGTTCTTCCCGCAGGACGGAACGACTTCTTCTGACCTGATCAAGTGCGCCGAGACCGCGATGTATAAGGCGAAAGAATACGGCAAGAACATGGTGCAGTTCTACAGAAAAGAAATGAAGGACGACATCATGCGCAAGATGAAGTATGAGAGCCGTCTCCTGTCTGCCATCAAGAACAAGGAGCTCTATCTGTGCTTCCAGCCGCAGTTCGACATGAAGGAGAGAAAGCTCCGTGGATTCGAGGC
>DBYF01000051.1:19112-19651 GCA_002310155.1 Mageeibacillus sp. UBA1193
GAGTGGGTCCTCGAGACTGCCTGCCTGACCTTGAACCGCATCAAGGAAGCCAACAACTGGGACGGCATCATGTCCGTCAATATTTCTGCAGTACAGCTGATGAGCCCGATGTTTCTGCAGTCCGTCAAGAGGATCATCAAGAACACAGGCGTCGATACGAAGAACCTCGAGTTCGAAGTTACCGAGTCCGTCATGGTTTCGAATGTAGATTATGCCGTCAAGGTCCTGAAGGAGATCTCCGACATGGGCATCACGGTCGCGCTCGATGACTTCGGTACCGGTTATTCTTCCCTGAACTATCTGCAGCAGCTCCCGATCAACGTGCTGAAGATCGATAAGTCCTTCGTCGATGAGCTCCCAATCAAGAACGCGCAGCGCCTCATGGTCGGCTCGATCATCGGTCTGGTACACCAGATGAAGATCAAGGTCGTTGCCGAGGGTGTTGACGACAGAAGACAGCTCGATATCCTGACGAAGTACCAGTGCGATTTCGTACAGGGTAATATCTGGGGCCGTCCGGTCATGGAGAGCGAAGTTCC
>DBYF01000051.1:19697-21572 GCA_002310155.1 Mageeibacillus sp. UBA1193
AAAAGGAGATTCCTGCCCAGTAAGGTCATAGGACTTTATGTTTTCTTCCGCTTTTTTGCCTTTCTTCCTCAAAAGCACTATTTTCAGTTTCTTTTCTAAATTTTTGGGTGTATGCTAGTCCCGTTAAATGATTTTATGCTGTGATAATCTGCGTAAGTGAGTATCACGGCTTTTTTAACCGGAGGTTTTCGAAATGGCTATGAAACTGGCATTTTCCACACTGGCATGCCCCGAGTGGTCCTGGAAGGACATCTATCCGATGGCCCATGACCTTGGCTACGCAGGCATTGAGATCCGTGGACTGGGTGAAGAGATCACCGCATCCCACGCTAAGCCGTTCCTTCCGTCGGAAGTGGACCGCACCATGGAAAACCTTAGAAAGCTTGGTTTGGAGATTCCATGCTTCTCCTCCAACTGCGTACTGGCTTACGAAGACGGCGCTAAGATCGCGCCGACAGAGATCGGTGAATATGTAGCACTTGCGAACAAGTGCGGTGCTTCCTACGTCCGTATCCTCGCTGACGCACATCCGGCACCGGAAGCGGAAGTTGATGACGAGAAGATCGTCTCTATCCTCAAGGATCTGGCTCCGCTCTGCGAAGGCAAGAACGTCACACTCCTCGTCGAGACCAACGGTGTGTATGCGGATACAGCACGTTTGAGAAAACTCATCGAGGCAGTTGATTCTCCTTATGTAAAAGTACTGTGGGACGTTCATCACCCGTTCCGTTATTTCGGCGAGTCCGTCGAGACAACATGGGCAAACGTCGGTGAGTATGTCTGCTATATCCATGTAAAAGATTCCATCAAGGAAGACGACGGTTCCATCGCTTACCGTCTGCCGGGTCACGGTGATCTTCCGCTGGAAGCTCTCTTCGAGCTGCTCGATAAAAACGGCTACGACGGATTCGTATCCCTCGAGTGGGTAAAGAGATGGGCGAAGGAGATCGAGAGCGCTGCTATCGTATTCCCGCAGTTCATCAACTTCGTAAGAACATGGGAAAAGACTAAGGGCACCAAGAAGGTCATCGAACCTTCTAAGAAGGAGACAAAGGCGCAGGTTCGTCCGGAGGCTCCGATCGAGGTCGTTCCTTCCAACATTAAGTACGTTGAAAAAGGCAAGGGCCAGAGAATGTTCGAGAAGGATGTTCTTGTGGAGATGACTTTCGGTCAGATGCTCGACAAGGTCGCGACCGAATTCCCGGACCAGACCGCTTTTGCATACACCATGCGTGATTACACAAGAACATACAGCGAGTTCAGAGATGACGTTGACCGCGTTTCCAAGATGCTCATGGCGATGGGTGTTAAGAAGGATTCCCACGTAGCACTCTGGGCGACCAACCGTCCGCAGTGGTTCCTGACATTCTGGGCCTGCGTACGTATCGGTGCGGTTCTTGTTACTGTTAACACCGCTTATAAGATCCACGAGATCGAGTACCTGCTCCGTCAGTCCGATTCCGACACGCTCGTCATGATGGACGGCTACAAGGACATCAACTACGTAGAGATCGTCAACGAGATCTGCCCTGAACTGGCGAAGTCCAAGCCGGGCGAGATGGTCTCCGAGAGACTGCCGTTCTTAAAGAACGTCATCACGATCGACAACCGTTACGACGGATGCTTCTTCTGGGACGATGAGTTCGAGACAGCTGATTCCAAGGTAACTGATGCAGAGCTCCGTGCCCTGATCGATGCGACCGAGCCGGACGAAGTCTGCAACATGCAGTATACTTCCGGTACTACAGGTTTCCCGAAGGGCGTTATGCTCACGCACAGAAACGTTCTCAACAACGGTAAGTGCATCGGTGACTGCATGAACCTTTCCACAGAGGACCGTCTCCTGATCCAGGTTCCGATGTTCCACTGCTTCGG
>DBYF01000048.1:0-745 GCA_002310155.1 Mageeibacillus sp. UBA1193
CATATCCGTTGCTATCGCCGTTTAGGTCTATTTTTTATGCGCGAAAAACCGCGTGATAAGACGCGGATAAGCACGATATTTTTGGAGGTGTTCGAACATGGCAACCAAAGCAGGAGCACGTGACAAGCTGACACTGGCTTGTGAAGAGTGCAAGCAGAGAAACTATCAGACATATAAGAATAAGAAGAACGATCCTGATCGTTTGGAAATCAAGAAGTACTGCAAGTTCTGCCGTAAGCATACTGTACACAAAGAGACTAAGTAATTTCCGTTTCTCTTAGGGAAACAAGAATGAGGGTATGACCAATGGCTGACAAGAAGAAGAAACCGAACATCTTCAAACGTATAGCTCAGAAGTTCAAGGATGTTCGCCAGGAACTCAAGAGAGTAATCTGGCCGACAAAGGAGAAGCTGATCCAGAATTCTGCTGTGGTTCTGGTAGTGATCATTGTATGCACGATCTTTCTGACCGCGATCGGCAAGGGTGCCGGTTGGATCCTTGAGAAGGTCGGATTCTATGATCAGGCAGTCGAGACTACAGTTGCTGAGACATCCGATACAGTTCCGTCTGACGGATCTGATGCGTCCGCATCGGAATCTGCTCCGGCAGAGTCTTCATCTGATGCTTCCGCAAGTGATTCCACTGAGGCATCGGCTTCTGAGGAGACGACACCGTCTGAATCTTAATAGTGCAGGGCAGGGAGAAGCCTCAAGGATCGTCTGAGAGTGCTTTTCCATGATATAT
>DBYF01000048.1:784-951 GCA_002310155.1 Mageeibacillus sp. UBA1193
GTACATACCTATTCGGGATATGAGAACAAGGTAAAGAGCACTCTGGAAGCAGTGATCGAGAATCGTGGCCTCCAGGAGATGATCCAGGAAGTTTCCATCCCGATGGATGAGAGCGTCGAAGTCAAGGACGGTAAGAAGAAGGTTACGCAGAAGAAGCGTTATCCGGG
>DBYF01000048.1:991-10357 GCA_002310155.1 Mageeibacillus sp. UBA1193
TTCGTCGGACCGAATGCCAACAAGCCGCAGCCTCTCTCCGATGAGGAGCTTGCGCTCATGGGACTCGAATCCAGCTGGGTTCCGTCCGTGGACTACGAAGTCGGCGACTCCGTCCGTATCATCTCCGGTCCTTTCCAGGATTGCGTAGGTACGGTAGAGGAAATGAACCTCGAGAAGCATATGGTTCGTGTCCGCATCTCGATGTTCGGCAGAGAGACACCTGTCGAGATCGAATTCGCTCAGGTAGTAAGAGTTTAATAGAGCTCTTGCACCGCAAGATAAATGCTTATCACATCTCTTCGGAGATGAAAGAAATATCGGCACCGGGATAAGACGGGCCGGCAAGAAATTTATTTGGGAGGTGGCCGCACATGGCTAAAAAAGTTGTAGGGTACGTTAAACTTCAGATCCCTGCAGGCAAAGCAACACCAGCGCCGCCGGTAGGACCAGCTCTTGGACAGCATGGACTTAATATTGCCCAGTTTGTTAAAGAGTTTAATGAGAGAACAGCAAAGGACGCAGGTTTGATCATTCCTGTAATCATTACAGTATATGCTGACCGTTCTTATTCTTTCATTACAAAGACTCCGCCGGTACCGGTACTGCTTAAGAAAGCTTGCAACATTGAGAAGGCTTCGGGTAAGCCGAACAAGGACAAGGTAGCAAAGATTTCTTTCTCGGAGTGCAAGAAGATCGCTGAGATCAAGATCGTTGATACAAATGCCGCAGACATTGACGCTTGTGCACGTATGGTAGCTGGTACTGCCAGAAGCATGGGTATCGTTGTTACTGAGGACTGATTTGAAGGAGAGTTAACATGAAAAGAGGAAAGAGATATACAGAGCTCGCTAAGCTCGTAGACAGATCTGTTTCTTACGATCCTTCCGAAGCAGTTCGTCTGGTTGTAGAAACAGGTAAAGCAAAATTTGATGAGATGGTAGAACTTCACGTTCGTCTGGGTGTTGACTCCCGTCACGCTGACCAGCAGGTTCGTGGTGCTGTAGTTCTCCCTCATGGTACAGGCCGCACAAAGCGCGTACTCGTTATCGCTAAGGGTCCTAAGGCTGATGAAGCTCAGGCTGCCGGCGCAGAGTATGTTGGTGCTGAAGAGTTCATCGATAAGATCGCAAACGAGAACTGGTTCGACTTTGACGCTCTCATCGCAACTCCGGACATGATGCCTAAGCTCGGTCGTCTTGGTAAGGTTCTCGGCCCGAAGGGCTTGATGCCTACACCGAAGGCCGGTACAGTTACCATGGATGTAGCAAAAGCTGTTACAGACATCAAAGCCGGTAAGATCGAGTACCGTCTCGATAAGACAAACATCATCCACTGCCCGATCGGTAAGGTTTCCTTTGGTCAGGAGAAGCTCGAAGAGAACTTCAAGACCATCATGGATGCGATCATCAAGGCTAAGCCGTCTGCCGCTAAGGGTCAGTATCTGAAGAACGTTTCCATCTGCTCTACAATGGGTCCTGGTATCCGTGTAAACGCAGCTAAGCTGTAAGGAATAGAACGTTCTAGGGGGCGTATCCACTCCCTACTCGGAAAGCACTTTTCCGGGATGGATATCCTAACTTAATAAAATATCCACTGCTGAAGACAGCGGGAGAGCGATCGTAAACGTTAAGTCGTCCCGCCGAGGTGAGGAACCGTATTGAGTACTTGATACCCCTCGCGACACAGCGTGGGGTATTTTAGTAATCAATATAAGGAGGTAAAAAGATCATGCCAAGTGAAAAGATTTTGGAAGCAAAGAAGAAGATCGTTGCTGACCTGGTAGCTAGCTACAAGGAAGCACAGTCCTTTGTTTTCGTAGATGCTCGTGGTCTGACTGTTGAACAGGACACTGCTCTTCGTACAGAAATGCGCAAGAACGGCGTTAACTACAAGGTAGTTAAGAACACGACACTGAATCTCGTCTTCAAGGAGCTCGGTATCGAAGGTCTGGACGAAATGTTCAAGGGCCCGACAGCTGTTGCATATTCCACAGAAGATATGATGGCGCCTGCTAAGGTTAGCAAGAAGTTTGCTGATGATTTCGAGAAGCTCTCTATCAAGGGCGGAATCATCGAGGGCAAAGTTGCAACTGTTGCAGAGGTCGAGGCTCTCGCAGCTGTTCCGTCCAAGGATGTACTGCTCAGCCAGATCGTCTATGCATTGCTCTTCCCTATTACAAAGCTCGCTATGCTCACCAAGGCTGCAGCCGAAAAGCTCGAGGCAGAAGGTGGCGTTGCTGCTCCTGCTGCTGAAGAAGCAAAGGCTGAAGAGGCTCCGGCTGAGGCTCCTGCAGAGGAAGCTAAGGCTGAAGAGGCTGCTCCGGCAGAAGAGCCGGTTGCCGTTGCTGCTGAAGCAACAGAGACACCTGCTGAGTAATCTCGGCCGCTACGGTCAATGGCCGTGGCAATCTACTAGTTATGCCGCAAGGCTTATTTGAAAAATTACTAATGGAGGAATATAAAAATGGCTAGTGAAAAAATTACTAAGCTTCTCGAAGAAATCAAGACACTGTCCGTTATGGAACTGTTCGAGCTCGAGAAGGGTATCGAAGAAGAATTTGGCGTATCCGCTGCTGCAGTAGCAGTTGCTGCTCCGGCTGCTGGTGGTGCTGGTGATGCTGGTGCTGCTGCTCAGACAGAGTTCACAGTAAACCTCAAGAGCGCTGGTGCTCAGAAGATCGCTGTTATCAAGGTAGTTCGTGAGATCACAGGTCTCGGCCTGAAGGAAGCTAAGGAACTCGTTGATGGCGCTCCGAAGGCTGTTAAAGAGAATGTTTCCAAGGAAGAGGCTGATGCAGCTGCTGCTAAGCTTCAGGAAGCTGGCGCTGAGGTTGAGATCAAGTAATCTCACCCCTTTAATCGCTTGTTAAAGAGTTCAAAAAGACTGTCTCTCCGGAGACAGTCTTTTTTACTCTGAAAAGCATGGCTTCTTATAGAAAATGTGCTTGACATAAGCCCTTTCTGCTGATAATATTTAATGGCGTCAAAAAACGCGAGAGAAAATGGCGGCATAGCTCAGCTGGCCAGAGCGTCCGGTTCATACCCGGCAGGTCGTAGGTTCAAATCCCACTGCCGCTACCATTTCTCGGCCCGTTGGTCAAGCGGCTAAGACAACGCCCTTTCACGGCGTAGACAGGAGTTCGATTCTCCTACGGGTCACCAGAAATGAAGCCTCGGAACGGTTATCCGCTCCGGGGTTTTTTGTTGCTCGAAAAGCACTGCTGCATCTGAATTTCCTGATTTTTGACATAAGGGATTTTCCGTCTTTCCTTTTGACATTTTTCTCCGTATAATGGGAAGTGCGGACGAGATTTCCGCACTGGGGTAGAAAAATTTCAATTTGGAGGGAAATGTATGAAAAAGATCGTGGCACTGCTGCTTTCGGTTTCTATGATCGCCGGTATCGCTGCTGGCTGTAAGAAATCGAATAGCAAGGACGAAAGCACGACAGAGACCTCGAGCACAGGTGATTCCTCAATCGAGGTGACATCTTCCGAGACAGAAGCGTCTGCTTCGGAGGAGCCGGAGGGCACGAAGCCCGCGGACGATCCGGATGCCGGAACACGCGCGACGACAGAGATCGCGGATGGCAATTACATGATGGACGAAGCGTTCACGAGTCCGGATGATTTCAAATGGCTGACCTACACAGAGTCCGGCGGAAACTGGGAGGTAGTCTGTGAGAATGGTGAGATGGTCGCAAAGATCAATTCCACAGGTTCCCTGGAGTATGCCTGCCAGCTGTATTATGATGGTGTAGCACTTCTGGAGAACTGTAAGTATCAGTTCGATTTCGATATCAAGAGCGACAAGGCCAGAACCTTCGAGTGGAGATTCCAGCTCAATGGCGGGGACTATCACGCATATGCCGGCGAGAAGAACGTTGAAGCCGGCCCGTCCTGGAAACATGTCAGCGTGGAATTCGTTATGCAGGAGAAGGGTGACCGTGCTCCGAGATTCTGCTTTAACCTCGGTAACGACGGATCGATCACTGAAGCACATAACGTCTACATCGATAACGTTACGCTGAAGATCGTTGACTGCTCTACTGCAGTAAAGATCGACAATGGTCCGGCCGCTAACCCGGTATCCCTGAACCAGACAGGTTACCAGCCGAAGGATCCGAAGGTATTCTTCATTGACGGTACGATGAGTACTACATTTAAGATCTACAACGCGAAGACCTATGACGTCGTATACGAGGGTGAGGTCCAGGGTCCGATCAAGAGTGTCGGTACAGGATCAGAGATCACCTATGGTGATTTTACTGCCCTTGAAGAACCGGGCACATACTTCGTACACACATCTTCTTCCGGCAAGTCCTATAACTTCACGATCGCGGACGATGTTTACAATGACGCGCTCAAGGCTTCGATCCTGATGCTCTATACACAGCGCTGCGGATGCGAAGTGAAGGCGGACATCGGCGAAGAATATGCTGATTTCGCACATCCGATCTGCCATACAGGTGAGGCTCTCATCTACGGTACAGATAAGAAGATCGATGTCAGCGGCGGCTGGCACGATGCCGGTGACTACGGCCGTTATGTAGTACCGGGTGCGAAGACCATCGCCGACCTCTTCATGACATATCAGGATACAGGTTATGCTGCAGACGATCTGGGCATTCCGGAGAGCGGCAACGGCGTACCGGATATCCTCGACGAGGCTCGTTATGAGCTCGAGTGGATGTTCAAGATGCAGGCGGAGAACGGTGGCGTTTACCACAAGGTAACCTGCGACAACTTCCCGGCAACAGTTATGGCGGATGAGGAGACCAACCAGCTCCTGGTCCTCCCGATCTCTACAACAGCAACAGGTGACTTCGCAGCTGTTATGGCGAAGGCTTACGTAGTTTATAAGGACATCGATGCTGAGTTCGCGCTTAAGTGCCGCGATGCTGCCGTTAAGGCATACGCTTACATGGATGCCAACGCTGCAGCAGACACCACGGGATTCCTCAATCCTTCCGACGTATTCACCGGCGAATATCCGGACGCAGTCAACAAGGATGAATTCTTCTGGGCAGCTGTTGAGCTTTACGTCGCAACCGGCGAATCGACTTACCTCAATAAGGCAAAAGAACTGTACTCCGCAGAGATGGAGCTCGGCCTCGGCTGGATCGAGATGGCTCTCTATGGCGTACACTCCTACCTGCGCACCGAGACTTCCTTCGAGAAGGATGCTGAGTTTACTGAACTTCTGAAGACCAGAGTCCTCGACGAAGCGACCAAGTCCATGGAGCTTGGTAAGAAGGATGGATACTACAACGCGATGTGCGAGAACTATCCGTGGGGCAGTAACCTGACCGTATCGAACAACGGTATCCTCTACAACCTGGCATACCTCCTGTCCGATAACAAGGAATTCAAGGACATGTGCTCCTTCCAGGTCGACTACATCATGGGCATGAACGTCTGCGGTTACAGCTACCTGACAGGCTTCGGCACCAACGCGGCTGAACACCCGCACCACAGACCTTCCCAGGCGAAGGGTCACGCGGTTCCGGGTATGGTCGTCGGCGGACCGAACGGTGAGCCGGCAGATCCGTTCGCGATCAGCGCTCTGGATGGTAAGGCTCCGGCACGCTGCTACGTCGATAACGACACGGCTTACTCGATCAACGAAGTAGCGATCTACTGGAACTCTCCGTTCATCTACATCCTGGCGGCAAAAGCAGCCAAGTAAGATCCTTTGTGATTCAACGCGAAAAGCACTCGTCCTTCGGGGCGGGTGCTTTTTTCAAAGAAAGTAGAAAAACGTAAAAGTTTTTGAATTCAATTTGGTGCCTCGTGTTTTCTTTGTTGAGAACACGGGGCGCCGTGCTATAATGAAATTGTGTTGGAAAGTCTTACCAAAAAGCCGAGGGGTCGGCGATGGGGGTAGAGGGTATGACAGATAGCATAGATAACAATAATAGACGTCTGGATGGCCGGAGAGCGCTGGAGATACTGCTCCTTTGTTCGCTGGGCATTCTGGTGAATATACTGCTTTCAGACATGAGCGGCAAGCTGGAGCTGCCGTTCTATTTAGACGCCATCGGAACGATCTTCGCGGCATCGATCGGCGGATCACTTCCCGGCATTATCGTCGGACTGGTTACCAATCTTCTCAAATCCATATCGGACTGGCCGTCCATCTACTATGGCACGCTCAATGTCATGATCGCTGTGGCGACGGCTGCTTTTACCAGAGGAGGATTCAAGAAGAAGCATATTATTCCTCTGATCTTTACACTGGCCGCGATCGGCGGTCTTCTGGGCTCGATCCTGACATGGTCGCTCTTCGGATTCGCCGGAGAGGGCATCACCGCGGACCTTGCCACATGGCTCCATGACCACATCTACCAGAGCAAGTTCCTGTCACAGATCACCGCGGACTTCTGCATCGATCTCGGGGATAAAGCGATCTCTGTTCTCGTCGCGTTTCTCGCGTATCTCGTCGTGCCCCGTGCGGTCGTGGAGGATATGCACATCCACGGCTGGCGCCAGAAACCTCTGAATATCCGAGAACTCCGCATGATCAATAAGACGAAGGTCAGACAGATGTCGCTTCGATCGAAGCTCCTGCTCCTGGTCTCTGTGGCAGTTACGGTCATCGCGGTCGTAGCGATCGGTATCGGTTATTATCTGTTCCGCGAAACGACAGTCCGTGACCATACGGAATTTGCGCGCGGCATCGTCAAGTACCAGCGTGACTGTATCGATCCGGACATGGTCGACACCTATCTGGAACTGGGCGAAAACGCCCCGGGATATAAGGAAGTCGCGGAGCAGCTGAGACTGACGTTCATCAGCTCCGATAACATCCGCTTCATGTATGTCTACCGCATCGAGGAGGACGGCTGTCATGTCGTATTCGATATGGATACCGAGGACGTCCGTGCCGACAAGGTCGGATCCGTGATCCGCTTCCCGGAGGACATCAAGAACAATCTCGAAGACTTCCTGGCGGGCCGTGAGGTCGAGCCGACGATCAGTAACGACAGCCGTTACGGATGGCTCCTCAATATCTACGAGCCGATGTTTGACAGTAACGGAAACTGCGTCTGCTATTCGTGCGTCGACATCTCGATGAATCAGCTCAACGATATCACCCACGCGTATCTGGCTAAAGAGATCGCGCTTTTCCTCGGGGTGTTCATCATGGTGCTCTGTGCAGGCGTATGGCTCGCCGACTACCACATCATCTATCCTCTGAACTCGATGTCGCACGGCGCAAGTTCTTTTGTATACACATCGACGGACGAGAGAAACAAGAGCGTCGAGAGGATCAAGTCCCTCGATATCCATACGGGTGACGAGATCGAGAATCTCTACTACGCATACGCGCATACGACGGAAGAGAGTATGCAGTACCTTTCGGACATCAGAAAGAAGTCCAGACAGATCGATAAACTTCAGGGCGGCCTCCTTATGGTACTTGCGGATATTATCGAAAGCCGTGACAAGTGCACGGGCGACCATATCCGCAAGACCGCCGAATACTCGAGGATCATCCTGAATAAGCTCAGGGAGAAGGGTGAGTTTAAGGACATCCTGACCGACGAGTATATCAATAACGTTGTCCGCGCGGCGCCGCTCCATGATATCGGTAAGATCAACATCCCGGACGCGATCCTCAATAAGGATTCCCGCCTGACGGATGAAGAGTTCGACATCATGAAGGGCCATGCCTACGCAGGATACGAGATCATCGAGAAAGCGATCGCGAACCTCGAGGACAGCGGCTATCTCGAGCAGGCCAAGCAGATGGCGCACTACCACCACGAGAAGTGGGACGGCTCCGGTTATCCGGAACACCTGACCGGGGAGAACATCCCGCTGTCGGCGCGTGTCATGGCTGTCGCGGATGTCTTTGATGCGCTTCTGTCGAAGAGAAGCTATAAGGAGCCTTTCACATTCGAGAAGGCGAAGTCCATCATCGTCGAGGGTTCCGGCAAGCACTTCGATCCGAAGGTCGTCGAGGCTTTTGTCGAGGCAGAAGAAGAGATCCACGAGATCAGCAAAAAGTTCTATAACTGACTTACTTGCGCTATTTCGCGAAAAGCACTTCTTCAGGCATGTGTCAGCTTATGTTATCCTGTTGGAAGATTGGGAAAAAGAGAAGGGAAACTGAAAATGAAAAAGAAAGTAATGGCGCTTCTCATGGCGCTTGCGCTGGCGGTGTCCGTGTGCGCCTGCAGCAAAGAGAAGACCGAGAAGAAAACGAAGACGAAGCAGACGACGGAAGACTCTTCCGAGGAGACAGAGGAGACTTCCGAAGAGAGCTCGGATGAGAGCTCCGATGAGACTTCGGATACGACCACTGACGCGACTTCCGATGTGACGTCCGGAACCACTACTTCGGATGATTTCGACGGACAGACCGGCGTCAACGCAGTCATCAAAGATCTCGAAGATCACGGATTTACGGTAGAGAAGAACCCGGCGAAGAGCTACGCACCGAGTCTTGACGGCTATCTCAAGGGATTCGATGCGGAATCTGCGGACGGGACCGAGCACTACTGCTACCGTGTATATGGCGATGTGGCCAAGATCGATGAGATCGATGCGCTGGGACTTCCTTCCGACACGAACGCGGAAGTCCGTATCAACTTCGGAGATGTCATCTGGCACTACGAAACAGATAAGAAGAGCGGTGAATTCCAGTACATCGCCATTAACCCGAAGACTCTCCAGGTCCTCTACTATACAGGTCCAACGGATAAGGGCTCACGCTCGAACTGCTATGCTTTCGAGATGGGGATCATCCCGGAGAACGCGGTCACGGTTCCTTTTGAAGATGACCCGGAGTATCCGGATGGCAAAGGCCTGACACGTGTCCCGGAGAACGTCCCGCAAGTTGACCTTAAGAATGATAAGGCGGCCGCATTCATGGAGACAGCATATCGTGAAGGTAACGTCATAATCCCGCTTCCTGATATCGCGTTAACTAAAAGCAACGCGGTGGCAGCCAGAGCGAATGGCTTTATGCTCCTCGGCGGAGGCGGTGAATACGAAGCAGATATGATCATCTATGCGGAGACGGATGCGTCGAACACCGACAATGCTTTCCTCGAGATCCAGAAGGAACTGGAGGCGGACGGCGACATCTACACGTTCGAGAAAAGAGGCAGCTGCCAGTACGGGACCCGCGCGCAGGGCGGGGCAGCCGATGTGATCGTCTTTGATCTGGAGAACGGCTATTATCTGAAGCTGATCACCGGGTCTGATGACCGTGCGAAGAAGATCATCGCGGACCTCGGATTCGAGATCTGAGAGAGTACTTCCGGGACTAAGAGAAAAGCACCGGGAACGAGTGCTTTTGAAGAAGAATAAAGTTTGTGCAAAGCGCCGAGAAACGCTCTCTTTGTAAAAGGGAGCGT
>DBYF01000013.1 GCA_002310155.1 Mageeibacillus sp. UBA1193
GGCGTGTATCGTGCGGTAAAATCCGGAAAGGAGCAAGCAGATGCAGAATCCCCGATTTCGGAAAGCACAGATCACCCAAATGGAACGATCAGTCAGACATATACCATTATGGTCGCCGGACAGGGACTGAGAGAAGATAATTCGATCCCTTTTGAGAATTTGACTTCGCAATTGACGGGCATGTCAATGTTCTACTCTAATTACAAATTTGAGTGCGAGCTTCCTCTTTCTGTTGTCGGTGACAATGTGGAGAGCGTGGAGTATTCGTTCGAAAATGCGGATGTGGCGATCGTCCATAACGGAACTTCACCGGATAATATCACGGGCGAAAAGATCGACCTGGATGACCGGTATCTTTCTGATTGGGAGGATGAACCGAACAGGTATTGTATAGGGAATAAGCAATTTGACGCAGGTACGGTCGATTTTTATCATGCGTATAAAGAGACGGCTCCTTTCGGATCCGGAGAAAACATTAAAAAGTATCTCTGCGTACTGACCGAGGGCCGTAGTGATCTTTATGAACATCAAGTTCTCCGGGAAAAAGACAATTACGATCCTTTTAACTGCGATTTTCTTACCGCCATGTGTAAGGATATCGTGGTCACGGTCAAAGTCAATTTCAAAGATGGTTCGAGTGAAGTCACCGATATCGGTATCAAAGGTGCAGAAGTCCCTTATTCCTATCAGGATAATGAGGGAAAAGAATATATCGTAATGGGTACAGGTTTTGCATGCTATATCAAAGGATCATCGGAGGAGCCCGGTGAGGTCCACCTGAGATCTTTTGAGGAAGAAGGAATTGATCGGGAAGCATTTTGGGAGGAAGAAATGGGCTTGAACTATGAGCCGGATGAGGAAGTGGTTCAGGAACAGGAAAGACTGAGAGATCTTGTTGAAGAAAAGAACATCCTGAATGCCCCGGATCTGCCGGTCATCCCGCATACGATCGAAAACGGAAACGGTGGAATTGGCAGATATTTCGAGCCGGGATCTGTCTGGATCAGTTTCGGATTCCCGTTCATTGTGGTCGGGGAGGATGTCGACCATGTGGAATACAGGTCCGCATGCGAGAATCTGTGTTTTTACGTTTACCATAGAGCAGGAGATGAAGAATACAGGATCGAAGGAACGGAAAGCAGTATCGGTTCTGGCAGAAACGATGCGGCGTTTGCGGAGGATCCGGAGCATCCGAAAAAAGGAGAACAAGTATATCATTGCTACTCTTCCTTCTCCATGAAGTATCCGGTACAGGAAATGCAGAATTATGAACTGTACGTGGAATATGATGCGAGCGGCATTGAGGAATTGAAGTCCAAGGACACGGAAGTGTTTACGATGAAGGGGTACGAGGATTCCGACTATTTTAATACTGCCTTGAAAGACGCGACTATGGAGATGACAATATATTTCCGGGATGGGACAAGTGTGACAAAGAAGATCGGATTCGCTCTTATTCTGGAGGATGAGGAAGGTTCACGTTACAGCCTGCGGAACATCTATGCTTATATCATTGAATGATCGTGGGAAGATCTTGCGTGACGGAGCAGAACAGTCTCAGATGAAAAGAAAAAGGACGGCATCAGCCGTCCTTTTTCTTTATGGTGGAGCATATGAGGATCGAACTCACGACCTCCAGATTGCGAACCTGGCGCTCTCCCAGCTGAGCTAATGCCCCAAATCACTTCACTATTATGGTGGTTGGGCATGTAAATGTCAAGGCGATTTTTCGGGAGGCGTGTGGTATAGTAGCAGGTAGTACATCATTTCAGAAAGACATAAAGAGGTATCTCATGAAGTGCGGAAAACTAATTGCATCGATGATTGGAGCAGTGATGATCTTTACCGGGACCATCGGTTCATCTGTTATGGCGTCTTCCCGTGAAGCGGGCTCGATCATAGTTGACGGAAAGACCTTTTCCGCAAACCGCAACTGCAAGGGAGATAACTGGAAATACGATGCGAAGATGAGAACGCTTTCCCTTGATGGATATGACGGAATGTATATCGATCTGAGCGAGCAGGAAGACGCGAAGATCGAATTATCCGGAAAGAACAAGGTCACCTCCAATATCGAAGCGCCGGCGATCCAGGTCGAAGGACCACTAACGATCTGTGGAGATGGAGAGCTGGAAGCAGTTGTTACTGCCTGCCATAGCGCGATCTATGCAAAGAATGGAGATATTACGGTCGACCACTGTCACCTGACGACACGTGGAAACGGCACGACAGCAGATTCCGCTTATCTTCTTATGGCGGATGGGGATATCGTCATCTCCGGATCGATCGTTTCACTGCTGGATGAGATCGATGGAACCGGCGGTGCGGCCGGATCGCTCGGTGGCAGTATCCTGATCAACGACGGCACGATCATGACGGTCTTTTCCAGGACAAAAGGACTTGCCTCGATCACCGGAAATGTCCGGATCGAGGGATCAGACACCTCGGCAGAGATCTTCGCGACAGAAAGCGCGATCTATGCCAAAACGGAGATCACGATCTCAAGTGCGAAGAATGTAAGAGCGGAGAGTACGAAAGCGGAGAGTACGGCGGTGTACTGTCCGGAGGGAAATATCACGATCGAAAACACACTTGTGGATATCTGTTCTTTCGGCGCGGCAATGGCCGGAAAGAATATCGAGATCAAGGGCGGTTATATCAGTGAACCTTTTGACAGTGAACTCAAGGAAGTCTCCGGTATGGTCACTGTAACTATGGGAAGTTCCGTAGTAAATGAAGTGCATACTCTGACAGGAATTAAGCCGACTCCGACACCTACTCCGAGCCCGACGCCTACACCGAGTCCGACTCCGACACCAACCCCGACACCTTCGCCGTCCGCGTTCAGCATTACGCCGCGCATGATCGCCGGCGGCGCTATGATCGTCGTCGCTCTGGTCGTATTTGCTGTGATCATTATCGGGAAGATCCGTTCCCGTGACTAATAAGAAATGATCTTTAGATACGGATCCTGTTCTTTATTGCAGGATGCCGATCTCAATCTCGTTTCCGTCGAAGATGACCATCGTTCCCCACTCGTTCAGTTCCGGAATGCCGACACTTGTCGAAGCAATACGGAAGAGAGATGCGAGTACCAGACGTGTCTGTCCATACAGTCCCTGTGTCTGGACGGTGATCTTGCCATTCTGCTTGAGTGCTTTTACCATACCGACATTTTTCAGGTCGGGCGAATATACTTCCGCGCTGACCTCGGATCCCTCCGGGAGCTCGAACAGTGTGATCGTAACATTTTCCATGTAGTTATAGACCGGCTTCTCGTCGGCAGAACCGGCCACGATGATCGACCCCGGACGCACGAGGATCGGCATGGTGTCATATCCGTGCTGTTCATTCTTCCAGATCGGACCTTCGATCTTCTCTCTGGTGAGGAGATTGGTCCATGTGCCGGAAGGTACGTAGTAGCGGACGATGCCGTCTTCGGATGTGATCGGAGCGATCAGGAGGCTCGGGCCGAGCATGAACTGCTGGTCGAGCGGATGCGTGTTCGGGTCTTCCGGGAACTCCAGGACCATCGGGCGCGTCAGAGGAATACCCAGTGAACTGGACTCTACGGCGCAGGAATAGATATAGGGCATAAGACCCAGCTTGAACTTCGAGAAAAGAAGCGTCTCGTTCATGGCTTCCGTGCCGTACTGCCACGGCACACGGAAAGTGGTCGATCCGCTCAGGACTGCGTTCGGAAGGAACATGGCGGCCTGGTGCCAGCGCATATACTGGTCCGGTGTGCACTCATCGGTCACACCCGCGATGTTCTCGCTCCAGTACGGGAAACCGCTGATCGAGAGCGAAAGTCCGCTCTGCAGCGCGGCTCTCATGCCGTCATAGGAAGGATCTTCGTTGTCCAGTGCCAGGAACGGCATTGCCTGGGATCCGATGAATCCGGAGTGGGAGAGGACGCAGGCATTGTTCTTACCGTTCCTTCTCCAGAGAAGATCATATATCGCATCTGAGAAAAGCACTGAATACAGGTTGTGCTGGCTCTCGGCCTCGAGTTCGTTCTTGTAGGTGATGCCATACTTCGCGGCTCTCGGACCAAATACGGGAGACTTGACCGGAGCGTCCGCGCCGTAATCCGGACGGAAAGCGTCGACACCCATGTTAATGAGGTCGGTCAGGAACTTCTGGTACCATGCACGGGCGACCAGGTTCGTAAAGTCGACGAGACCTGCACCGGGTGCGTAAACGTCAGACTGATACGGATCTCCGTCTCCATAGTTGAGGTAATAGTTGCCGTCGAAACCTTCCTGGAAGAGCGGGGATTTCTGTGAAATGTACGGGCTGACCCATACGCATACACGGATTCCGTTCTCGTGGAGGGTCTTGATCATCTGCTGCGGATCCGGGAAACGCTGCTTGTCCCAGAGGAGAGATGTCCACTCGAAGCCTTTCATCCAGAAAGCACCGAAGTTGATGACGGACAGCGGCATGCCGATGCCCTTTGCGTGTTCTACCAGGTCGAGGATAGAGTCCTCGTCATATTCTTCGTAAAGAGGGGAGGACAGCCAGGTGCCGAAAGACCATGCCGGCGGGAGTCCCGGTCGACCGATCATCTCGGAATAGATGTCCATGACGTGCTTCATGGATGCACCGCCCATCAGAATGTACTCCATGGTTTCACCGGCCAGTGAGAACTGTGTTCTCGAGGTCGTTGTACCCTCGGCAGAAATGTCTGTAGTTGCTTCATTTCCGATCTCGAACGAGACGAGCTCGGGTGTGTTGACCAGAACACCGTAACCTCTGGAGGAAATGAAGAAGGGTGTCGTCTTGGCAGAGCGTCCCATACGCATGCCGGCATCTTCGTTCCAGATATCATAGGAACCTCCGTTTCTGACGATCGGACCCGGCATCTCGCCGAGACCGTAGATATATTCACCTTCGCTGAGCGTGAGCTGCTCGCGGATATATGTGTTGCCTTCGGAGTCGATAATGTGAGCCATGCCGCCGAGTTCTGTCGAGGTCAGGAAACGTCCGGAGTAATAGAAGGAGATGCCCCATGTACCGTTCTTGCTGATGCGGAGCTCCAGCAGGCTCGATGTATAACTGTAGTAGTCTTCCGTCTCGCTGCTTAAGGGCTTGATGATAGCCCGGTTCAGCTCAAATACAGCTTTCGCGGCGCGGCTGCCGCGGTGATTAGAGATCTTGACGGAGAACATGTTGGCGCCGATGGCGCTGATGTTCACGGTGAGAAGACCGCATCCGACACAGTCGATCGATCTCTCCTGAGCTGTATATGGCGCAAAGAGCGTAATGCCCGACTCGGAATACCCGATGTCGGCGATCTCCTTGGGATACTCCAGTGTGTAACCTTCTTTTACTGCCCAAAGTCCGTCTGTGAATCTCATGTTCCAAACTCCTCCAAAACCCGAAATACCAGTGCTTTTGTAGAAGAATAATGCTTCTCCAAGTAGATTATAGCAAAGCAATATGCAAGGAAATGGACAGAATTCCTACCGCTGTGTTTCATTTGTGTGAATGTGTCCGGGCGTATGTTATACTTACCATATAAAAGAACTTGACCGGATGATCCGGGAAAAGGAGCCGAAGATACATGACCTCATCGAAGTCGCTTCTCCGTTATACGAAGAAAATGAACGACCAGCGCCAGGAACTGCTGGCGAATGAAGGGGCATTCTCAGATCTGGCGCAGCTTCTGCTTGACAGGGGTGTGCGACGGATCTTTCTTATCTCCGGAAAACAGACACAGAGATTAAAGCTGTACGATTCCTTCGTGGAGAAACTTCAGGCAGGCGGTGCACGATGCTTCGTATGGGCGCATACCGGCAAGACCCCGGACCGCGGCACGATCGAAGCCTGCGCGGAGGAGTGTCAGACATATAACTGCGAAGCCATTGTTGCTTTTGGCGGCGGCAAGGTGATCGATGTTGGTAAGATGGTAGCGGTCTGGCTCAATAATACCGACAAGTCGCTCTACCAGATGAGAGGTATCGGCCAGATCCCCAGAAAAGGACTCCCGCTCTATGTTGTTTCTACGACCTGCAGCGGCGCCGAGAGTTCGGCGTGTTCGCTTGCCCATAACGAGAGACAGATCTCCACGTATTACAGTGAATACCTGGTTCCGGATGCCGTCGTTCTGGATCCGGATCTTGTCTTGAGACTTCCGATGGAGAATATGGCGGCAGCGGCGATGCTGGCGCTGTCTCATGCGACTGAGGCATTTATCAGCCCGCTGTCGAAAGAGTTCCCGGCGGATAGAGCCAACCTCCTTATCGCGATACCGATCTTCTTCTCCTTCCTGGAGAAGTCCTACAAGCATGGTGCCGGAAACGATGGCTATCTCCAGATGATGATGGCCCCCTACTATACCGGAGTGGCGACCAGAAGGATCGGATTCGGACCGGCCCACAGCCTGTCCATCTATGTTTCCGAGAAGTACTCTGAAACGCCCGGCAAGGTGAGCGCCGTAATTCTTCCTCTGGTGCTGGAAAATGAATTCAACGAAGTGAAAGAAGAACTTGCCGTGCTGGCCCGTGCCGCACATCTCTGTTCCGCACGCGCGACTACAGAAGAGGCGGCCCGTGCGTATATTTCCGGAATCAGAAGCCTCTGCCGTCGAGTGGATATCCCTGCGGCTCTCCCGTTCCTGAAACTGGAGGATTCCGGAGATATCATCAAGCTGGCCATCCTGGATGCGAAACAGTGGGGATGCCCCAAAAAGCTGAATCCCAAGTCAGCGTTATCTATATTGAAGAAATCCAGATACAGTGAGTGAGGATACCATGTCCGCCGAGATGATCCGAGTAGACCACAAGCTTCCTGATCCGATCGAAACGCTCCTTTCTACGCTTCGCGAAAGCGGATACGAAGCCTATGTGATCGGTGGCGCGGTGCGCGATCTTCTGCTCGGAAAGCACCCGGACGACTACGATGTAGCTACATCCGCCCTGCCTGAAGAGGTCTTGGCGGTCTTTGGAGAGAAAAGCGTCCACCCGACAGGCATCTCACATGGTACCGTAACTGTTGTAGTGGGCGGTGTCCCTGTTGAAGTAACGACGTTCCGGGTAGATGGTGATTATATGGATTCCCGGCATCCGGAGAATGTGAATTTCACGCGTTCTCTGGAAAAAGATATTAAGAGAAGAGATTTTACGGTCAATGCACTTGCCCTCTCAGAAGATGGAACGATCCTCGACTATTGCGGCGGAGTGGATGACTTGAAGAGCCGGCGCCTGCGTACTGTGGGCGATCCGAAGGAACGGTTTCATGAAGATGCCCTGCGCATCCTCCGTGCGCTCCGTTTTGCGTCTGAACATGGGTTTGCCATCGAAGAAGAGACCTCCCGTGAGATCTTCGCTCAGAAGGCATCTCTTCGGGCGCTGTCTGCAGAACGTGTCTGGAAAGAGTTTTCCAAACTGATCTGCGGTACATACTGCGCGCCGATCCTGCGGAAATATTTCGATGTTTTTAATGTGTTTATTCCGGAACTCGGTCCCATGAAAGGATTTGAACAGCACAACCCACACCATATTTTCGATGTGTGGGAACACACACTGGCGGCCATGACATACGTTCCGGCTACGGTCGTGCTCCGTGCGTCGATCCTTTTCCATGATATCGGAAAACCGCCCTGCTTCGAGATGGGAGAAGATGGTGTCAGACATTTCCGCGGACATCCGAAGGTAAGCGCGGCAATGGCGGATTCGATCCTCCAGCGTCTGAAGGTAGATACGGATACAAGAGAGACCGTTGTCCTTCTGGTAAAAGCACATGACGTTCCTCTGGATCCGATACTGAAGAACGTACGCCGCCGCCTGGCTCAGTATGGTGAGGAAAAAGTCCGTCTGCTGCTGGAAGTCAAGCGGGCAGATATCTCCGCACATTCTTTAAAGAGCGCCTATCGTCTGGAGGAGCTGGCCAAATTCGAGGTCCTTCTGGATCAGGCGATCGAAGAGCAGATGTGTTTCTCCTTCTCCTCGATGGAGATCAATGGAAAAGATCTGATCGATCTTGGCATCCCGACAGGGACGTTATTGGGTAGTATCAAGAAACAGCTACTTAATGAGATTATTGACGGAACTCTTCAAAATGACAGAAATGCCCTTCTTGTAAGGGCTTCGGAGATCTGGAAGGAACGTCAATAACAATTTTCGAAAGATAAAATACGGCGATTTTCACATTTTGTCACAATTGTCCAACCGATTGCACAAGCGAATGAGCGACTTGATGCCTTGTCTATATGCAATCTGCACAAATTCGAGTTTTCGTACAAAATTTAGCAACAAATTAGATACAAAATGTGACAAAATTGTGACAAAATACGCTAGAATTTGAACTTCTCCACTTGCTAAAATATGACCATAAACACACAGACAACAAGGCAATGACATCAAGGATGAGGATAGTAAGTATATAAGGTTTATAGTTAGGAGGAGATCCAGATGAAAAATAGAAGAGGTTTTACATTAGTAGAAATGATGGTTGTCATTGCGATTATTGTTTTCCTTTCGGCAGTGGCAATGACGGGAATTTCCCAGTATACAAAGAGAGCTAGAGATCTTAGCGCAAACATCAATGCTCATTCCGCTGCTCTGGCTTCTCAGGAAGATATCGTAGACAATTACCTGACAACAACTCGTTCGACGGTTGCAATCGGAACAACAAATAACAGTGTCCAGGCTATCAACCCGACAACCGCCGAGACTACACCTGAAGAGACAACGACAAAGGCAACAACTCCGAAGGAAACTCCGAAAGAGACTCCTAAGGAGACAGAAGCTACTACTGAAGAAACAACTACGAAAGCTACTGAGACAACACCTTCGAAGCCGAAGGATGACCCGAAGCCTCCGCACGAAGATCCGAAGCCCCCGCACGAAGATCCGAAGCCGGGCGATCAGAATAATGACAATGTTGTAACAACCAACACCGGTTATTCCGGAGTGAAACAGTTATCTGCTCCGGAAGGATTAAAAGTTGGTAACTTAAATATGAATGACTGGGGCGGAGATGTTTATATTGCAAACAAGACCTCTATGCAGCAGTACAAGTCCTACACGGTTACCATTCAGGTTACAGGAACAGCTAAGTTCGCTGATGTCAAATATGATAATAAAGAGTGGACACTCTCTGCTGACGGCAAATCGGCTACTGTTACGATTACGAACGATTCTAATCCGTATTATCAGGAGTGGGAATTCCAGTCCGGTGGCGGCTTTACACTCTACTACCACTTCACGAATAACACGAAAGGTGATCTGAATATTACAGTTATTGGTAATAAGTGATCCGGCACCTGAGGTATGAGTATAAAATAGCAAATCTACGATGACATATAGTTGACAGTTTTAGAACAGACATCTTGGCGTATCACAATTTCTAATCCACGGGTCGCTCCCTTTCGGGGGCGGCCCTTTTGCAGATTTACATTTTAGTAAAAAACGTGTGCGTTTTTTGTCATAACGTACTATTATTATAATAATAGTTATTTCTGCACAGTGGATTAGGGGAAGCCAGAAGCGCAGGGGGAAGAAATGAAGCTACAACAGTTTGCAAAACTGATCAGCAAGAATGTCACGATCCTTTCGATCGCGTCTGCGTTTGCGCTCGGTATTGTAGGCATGACGGATATCAAGGACAGCTTATTCGATACCTCCACCTGGTTTATGAAGCCCGCTCAGTCTGAAGAAACTGAATTCGAGAATATTGCCGCAGATCCTGACAAACCGGATTTTGATTTCGGCAAGAACACTTCAGTAGTAGAACCGGAGATCACAGAAGAACCTTCGGAAACTTCCACAGAAGCAACTACAACTGAACAGACAACGACCACAGAGATCACCACTACTGAATCGGAGACTTCTTCAGAACCGACTGAGGATCCTTCTGATGTCGGAAATGGCGGTTCAGATGCTGTTGTTCCGGGCGATTCTTCTACAGAGACCACAGAGATCACGAAAGAAACTGAAGAAACGACGAAGAAGACGAAGAAGACCAAGGCTTCCGCGGAGACGACTGAGGAACCTTCGGAATCGACAACAGAGGCGCCGAAGGAGACTTCTTCCGAGGGTGGCAACGGCGACAATGGCGGTAATGAAGGTACGACAGCTCCGGAAGAAACAACTACCGAAGCTACAACGACCAAGAAGAGCGGCGGATCTTCTCTGGGCGACACAAGCGGTTCCTATAATGACGATATGGCAAAGGAAGTCCTGTCGCTCGTAAATGAACAGCGCGCGGCGAATGGCCTGGCTCCTCTTTCCTGGAGCGGTTCTCTTGCCAAGGGCGCTAAGACCAGATCGACTGAGATCGTAGTCAAGTGGGCTCACACCCGTCCGGATGGGTCGGACTTTTATGATGCTCCCGGATGCGAAGCCTCATATGGTGAGAATCTGGCAAAGGGATACGGATCTGCTTCTTCAGCGATGGACGGATGGATGAACTCCTCCGGACACAGAGCGAACATCCTGAAGCCGGACTATAAGACGATCGGTGTAGCCTGCTACGTCTGCAACGGACAGTATTATTGGGTGCAGGAGTTTGGATACTGATTCGAAAAAGATCCCGCTGATATATAGAAATTACATCCGATGGCCACTCATGATCTTCATGGTGGCCGTAGTCATTTTGGGGCTGGTGTACAGTTTTACCCAGGATCCGTCTGAAAAGCCGGGAGCATACATGCCGTGTACGTTCTATTCCGCGTTCTCGCTCTACTGTCCCGGATGCGGTGATTCCAGAGCTCTTCACGCCCTGACACACGGACATATCCTTCAGGCGTTCGACTACAATCTTCTGCTGCCGTTTGCGGCTTTGATTCTCGCGTGGTACTATCTGGTTGCAATCACTACTCTGTTTTTCCGCAGGCGGGTGATGTGGGTCCCGCAGACCGTGCCGGTCTGGTCGGCGATCGTGGTCGGTGTAGTAATAGTGCTTTTCACGGTGCTTCGGAATATTCCGGGGTGGCCGTTTACGATACTGGCACCTTAGAGGAGGAAAAAGAAATGCCTATTTGCAAATATTGTGGAAATGAAGCGGGTACGACTCAGTTCTGTCAGAGCTGTGGAGCTCAGGTAGAAGCGGTCACTCCGACAAGAATGACGGAAGAGGATTACCGTCAGCTGGAAAACGCGGATACGGTCTATACTGAACAGAGCAGCGGTTCGGAAACCCAGCCGCAGCAGGAGAATAAGTATTTCAGACCTCAGACGGCGACAGGGCTTCTGACGGCGAATATCGTCGTGCTCGTCCTGGCAGTCCTTACTTTCTGTAACTCTCTGGGTGTTACCGGTATCGCTATCATCTGTTCGATCATCGGTATTATCAACGCAGCCAAGGTGAAGGACTGCAGAAGTGACGCGGAAGTGAGCCATAGGAAGGGAACTGCGACCTTCATGCTGACCCTGGGCATCATCTCTCTGGTTATCGGATTTGTTGTTCTGATCATCCTGAAGATCATCGGAAGCCTGGCTCACGGATTGTATTCGCTTATTTTCTGATGTAATTTCTGTTGCTAAAGAAAACTAAACAAACTATTATTACTATAGTAGGAAGTAGCTTTCCGTATGGGAGATGCTGAGGAGGGTTTTGAAATGCCAGCTTGTAAATACTGTGGTCAGGAGACCGGAGGATCGATGTTCTGCCAGAATTGCGGAGCCAAAGTCGATGCTCAGCCGACCGTGCCCCAGCAGGTTCCTGTTCAGCCGGTGATGGATCCGATGCAGATGATCCAGCCGAGTATTCAGCAGCCTTACCAAAATCCCATGCAGCCGTCGTACTACACACCGCGTGGTGCAGGCGGACTTCTCGCGGGGAATATCATCGTTCTCGTGCTGAGCGTGATCTTCTTCTGCGGATTTTTCCCGCTGATCGCTATCCCGCTGTCGATCATCGGCATCGTTTTCTCGGTAAAGGCCGGTCGTGCAAAGAGCCCGCAGGAAGAGAAATCGAATAAAACGATCGCGCTGGTCATGCTGATCATTGGCATATTCTTCCTGATCCTGGGCATCATCGCCTTCGTTGCTACGGTTTATCGCGAATACGGTGGATTTGACGGATTCTGGGAAGAAATCATGAATGATTCCTCGCGCAGATCCAAAAAGAACTAAAAGAACATTTTAGGATAAAAGAATAAGGAGACAAAAGAAATGGCAACATGTAAGTATTGTGGAAATGAAACCGGCGGAACACCGTTCTGCCAGAACTGCGGAGCGAAAGTAGACGCGGAGCCGGTAGTACCTCAGCCGGTCCCGGTAATGAACCAGCCTGCTTATCAGCCTATGCCGATGCAGGCACCTGTCGCGTCGACACCGTACTTCTATACACCGGGTGGTGCAGGCGGACTTCTCGCAGGCAACATCATCATGCTGATCCTCTCGGTCATCACATGCTGCCTGGTATTTACACTGATTGCTCTGGCGCTGTCGATCGTAGGTATCGTATTTGCCGCTAAAGTTAAGAATGCACAGAACGCGGAGCAGGAGAAGTCCTACCGCAGGGTCGCACTGATCATGCTTCTGATCTCTATCGCCGTACTTGTTTTCTCGATCGTCATCTTCGTCATTGGCGTATATCAGCAGTATGGCGGATGGGACGGATTCTGGGAAGCTATTGAGAGTGTCTGGGAATCTGCCCAGGAAGAAGCTAAGAGCAGACTGTTCTGATCTTCCAAAGAAAGAAACTTAAGGATAAATAAGAGGTAAAGGTATGCAGTGCCCGCGATGTCACAGAGAACTTTCGGATATAGCGCACTTTTGTCCGGATTGTGGTCTGAAGATTGAAAGGAATGAGGAAGCCGGAGCGAATGAAGCTCCGGCATCCTCTGTTCTGCCGCCGCTGCCTGCCGTGCCTTCGTCAAAAGAAGAGGTCGGCTCCGAATTCGTCCCGGTCTCTTTTGACAATGTGGCGCCTCCTGTTATTCCGTCTTATACACCGGCAACTCCGTCACCATCGAAACAGCGTCCGTTATTCGCGCCGATCCAGCAGGGATATCCCATGACTTCGGGAGCCAATATTGCGCCGGTGCTTTTGAATCCGAATTATGCGATCGATGAGAGTGATTACTATCACATTGATGCTACGGAATGCTATGACTTCGAAGCGTTCCGCGGTATCTCCATCTTCCTTATGGTCATCTCGGCACTTACGGTCTTCGGCATCATATTCCCGTTGCCGCTCTGTATCGTGACGCTCGTATTTGCCTGCCTGGGGACCGGTGAGGCCGATCCGGTACGTGCAAAGAAGCGTTTCAGAACATGCCGTGCCCTGACGATCATCAGCGTTTTCTCTGTGATCGCTATGTTTGTCGGCATCTATGTGATCCGTTACCTCGCAAATTACACGGGATTCCTGGACGATTATTACCCGAAAATGGCTGTGAAAATCGTCGGAACCATGCTTTCTCATTTTGTATAATGTGAAAAAAATTTGTCTATTTGTTGTGAAATTCCACAGTAACCAATGAAAATTCTCTAAAAAGGTTGTATAATTGTTTTACAATTCTTTCGATGAGGGGTAGTTACAAATGAAGAAATGTCCTGTATGTGGCGTTATGATGGGAGATAACGTAGCGCGCTGCTTCATGTGCAAGTACGATTTTCAGAAGGCTGCACGTGAAGGTGAGGATGTAGCACGGCAGGAAGCCAGTGAGAACATTAAGCGAAGTGAGCAGGAAGCCAGCGCACGTGTTGAACAGAAACGTTCAGATGAAGAGAAGATCATCGTTGAGATGAAAGCCCGAAATCAGCGTGAGATCGAAACTCTTAACCAGCAGCTTGAATCAGAGAAGCTTCGTATCGAGACGGAATATGTTGAGATCCGTAAGCGTGCTCTCGAAGAGCGTAAGGCTCTGGAGAAGGAACTGGAAGAAGTTCGTGAGCAGGTAGAAATCGAGAAGAAACGTCATCAGGACGTAGCTGCCGAGCAGGAAAAAGTCCGTGAGGAAGCCAGAAAAGAGATGGCTGCCGAGCGTGAAGAGATGATCAAGCAGGCCAAGAAGGAGCAGGAAGCGATCCTCGCCAGTGCTCATCAGGAGACCGAACAGCTCGCAATCCAGGTTAGAAAAGAATACGAAGACGCAATGGCGAGAAGACAGCAGCTGATCGACGAGGCTCAGCTTGCCGAGTCTGCCGCGAAGGAAGCTATCGCACGCCGTGAATCCGCAGAGAAAGACTATAAGGAGATGGAAGCATCTCTGAATACGATGAAGACCGACTATGAGGCGGCCAAGAAGAAACTCGAAGCGGAAGCGGAAGAGACGACACGTAAGATGCTTAAGGAAGGCGAAGATGCCAAGGCTGCATCGATCGCTGAAGGTGAGCAGGCTAAGGCTGCGGCAGTTGCTGAAGCTCAGCAGGTACTCGCGGAAGTCGAGAATACAAAGAAGCAGGCAGATGCCGAGATGCAGGCGTATGTGGCAGAAGCCCAGCGCATCATGGCGGAAGTTGAAAAAGCTCAGGCGACGCAGAAGCAGCTTGTTGAAGAGTCTGAACGTATGAAGACAGCTCTTGACGAGACACAGCGCGCGTATGAGGCGGTAGCACAGGAGAAGGAAAACCTGGATGCTGCAGTCGATAAGATGAAGAAAGAAGCGGAGACCGAGAGAAACCGCATCATCGAAGAAACAACGACTGAAAGAGACCGTATTATCAAGGAAACCACAGATGAGCATGACCGCATCGTCAAGGAAACGAACGACGAGCGTGACCGTATCATCATGGAAACGACTGCGGACAGAGAGCGTATCATCGCTGAGACCACTGCAGAGCGTGACCGGATTATTAAAGAAACAAATGAAGAGAGCAACCGTATCACTTCTCAGGCTCAGGCAGAGCTCCAGAAGTCCCAGGCTGAAAAAGCAAAGCTCGATCAGGAAGCTTCTCAGGTCCTTAACCTGGCACAGCAGGAGAAGCAGAAGATGGAGCAGGAAGCCGCTCAGAAACTGGAGCAGGCGAATAAAGCTGTTTCTGATGCACAGGCTGAGAAAGACAGACTGCAGGCTGAAGCTAAGGCCGGATGCGACGTGATCGCGAAGCAGAAGGCAGCTCTTGAGTCGGACATCGCAAAGATGACCAAGGAACAGGAGCAGAGCAAGAGCCAGTATGAGACACAGATCGCGGCACTGAAGAATGACCTTGAGAATGCCAAGTCCATCATCGCAGATTCTAAGATCGCGAAGAAGCTGGCTGAGGTCGAAGCCCAGGAGCTGATCCTGAAGGCCGAGAAGCGTGCCGTTGCACTGAAGGAGTCCGCACTTTCCGAGAGCGAGAAGGGCAAACTTCAGGATGAACTTAAGAAGAAGGAAAGTGAGTTGGCAGAGATGGCAAAGTCAAAGGAAGAACTCGAGAAGCAGCTTAATGAGACACAGAAGGCGATCAAGAAACTGCAGGATCGTATCGACAATATGCCGGTCGGTGGTGCTGTTTCCATCGCAGATGGCATGAAAGAGTATTCCGTTGTCGTTGTACCGCATCTTTCCAATGGTGAAGTTAACTCCGAGCGTATCGCTGAGATCCTCGCGACCAAGGCAGCTTCCGGATGGAGACTCCACAGCATGATCAATGATGAAGGCGGTAGAATGCAGGCTGCAATGGGCGGCGAAAGCATGAGCCTGAATGCAAGTTCTGTTTCTATCAAGGAAGACCGTGTGATCATGGTCTTTGAGAGAAACGCCGAAGAGGCGTAAGAACAACATAAACCTGACGCGAGGGTGCTTTTCGCGCAGGTGAATGGATAAGATTACAAGTGAAGGACTGCCTGTGGGAAACCGCAGGCAGTTCCATTTTTATGCAAAGATAATTCGCAAAGAAAAATGCCGTTA